>JBBSSN010000177.1:0-5060 GCA_038242035.1 Actinomycetales bacterium | reverse complement strand
GTCTTCGCGGTGGCCGGCGTCACCGACATCTTCATTGCCTTCCCCGTGTGGGCGGACGAGGGGAAAGGTGCGCGGCTGCGGGCGCTCGCGGAGAACGTCACGCTGACCGTCGGCATTGACTCTGCGGAGGGCGCACGCCAACTGGCTGCGGCGACGGCGGGAGCCCCGATCGGCGTGCTGGTGGAAGTGGACAGTGGCCATCACCGCAGCGGCGCAGCGCCGGCCGACGCGGGTGCCCCGGCCCGAGCTGCGGCGGATGCCGGGCTCGATGTCCGCGGGGTGTTTACTTTTCCCGGCCACGGTTATGGACCGGGAAATCGGGGCAGCGCCGCGGAGGATGAGGCACAGGCGCTCGCCGTCGCGGTGGAGTCCCTCGCCGCTGCCGGGCTGGAAGCCGCAGTGGTCAGCGGCGGTTCGACGCCGACGGCGGCAGCTGCCGACGCGGCAATCCTCACCGAGATGCGTCCCGGGGTCTATCTGTTCAATGACGCCCAGCAGGTTGAAATGGGCACCTGCGGGTGGGACGACGTCGCTCTCTGGGCGGTGGCAACGGTGGTCAGTCGGCATGGGCAGCACATCATTTTGGATTCCGGCAGCAAGACGCTCGGCGCAGACTGGCCGGCGTGGACCACCGGCGGCGGCCGGCTGCCGGATCACCCGGACGCACGCATCACCGCGCTCTCCGAACACCATGCGACCGTAAAATTCCCGGACGATACGGCGCTCCCGGATCTGGGGGAGCTGGTGAGGGTAGTGCCGAATCACGTGTGTGCGGCGGTGAACCTGGCCGATGAGTTGACGGTGATGGTCGACGGCGCCGTGGCCGATACGTGGCGCGTGGCGGCCCGCGGGCGGAACAGTTAGACCCCGGCGCTGCCCGGCCTTGTCACCAGTCCGGAACAACCGACCCGCCGGCGCCGTTCTATCATCAGCAGCTCTCCCCGCGCCGCGGACCTCACGCTGGACAACCCGAAGGACTAGCCATGGCAGAACGTACGATCGTCATCACCGGAGCCAGCGACGGAATCGGTGCAGCGGCTGCGCAGGCGCTGAGCGCGGCGGGTGACCGGGTCGTCGTCGTCGGCCGGTCGCCGGAAAAGACCAAGGTGATCGCCGGCAAACTCGGCGCGGAGTACTTTCTCGCCGACTTCGCCCAGCTGGACCAGGTGCGCGGTCTGGCGGCCGGGCTGAAGGAAAAATATCCGCGCATCGACGTGCTGGCAAACAACGCCGGCGGTATTATGGGCCGCCGCGGGCTGACTGTGGACGGGCACGAGAAGACGTTCCAGGTGAACCACTTGGCACCGTTCCTGCTGACGACCCTGTTGCTGGACGTGCTGCTGGAGAGCAAGGCCAGGGTGATCAATACCTCCAGCGTGGCGAACAGTTTCTTCGGCCACCTGGACATCGATGATCTGGACGCCGAAAAGAAGTACGGCACGAACAGGGCTTACGGCAATGCCAAGCTGGCGAACATTCTGTTCACGAAGGAACTTGACCGCCGCTACGGCGGCCAGGGACTGACGACGGCGGCTTTCCACCCGGGAGGGGTGGCGACGAACTTCTCCGCGGAGTCGAACAGCCCGATGCGTTTTGCCTACAAGGGCATCATGCGCAGGTTCATGCTGACCCCGGAGCAGGGCGCAGAAACGCTGGTCTGGCTGGCGACCGCGCGGCCGGGAGCGGACTGGGTTTCCGGACAGTACTATGCCAAGCGCAAGGTCGCGAAGGCAAACAGGCAGGCCGACGACGCCGGATTGGCCAGGGCGCTGTGGGAGCGCAGCGAGGAAATGGTCATCGTGCAGCCTGCCGGATAGCCGGGGCGGTCCGGCCAGAGGCGCAGCCGTGTGAGGTACGCCGCTCTCACGGCGGCAAAGAGGGGTGCTATCCGCTGGCTGGAATCACAACTGGCTGAATCACAGGCTTAGGGCCACGCCCAGTCGGTCTGCCGCAGCGGCCAACCTTGTGTCGAAGGTTGCCAGTGAGGCTCCGCAGTTGACCGCAGTGAGCAGCACGCATGCGTCCGGCATCTTCAGTCCGGTTTCTGCCCGGAGCGAAGCCAGCTCCGGGGCGCGGTCTGCTGCCAACGAGTCGGTATGAATGTTCAACAGATCCAACGCGGATTGGGCTTGTTGGAGACGACCTACCCTGGCCGGTGCGACCAAAACTTCGGCCAAGGTTAGGACATTGATGATCCACGACTCGCTGGCGGACGTTGCGAGGAACGCTTTGGCAGCCTCGTGATGCGGATCTTCATTTTCCAAAAGTGCGATGACGATGCTGGCATCCAGGGCGATCACGCGGGCCACTCGTCCCTGAGCAATCTCAGGTAGTCCGGGCCATATACGCCGCTCATACAGCCAGCCGCTCCATCGACGGCCTGAATGCGGGCGGAAAGGGCTCGTTGTTGCTCGTTTTGAATAGCTTTGTGGCCTTCCCGCAAGAGCCTGGCCATGAGTCTGCCGGGCCGCAGAGCATCCTCAGGCCAAACTTTGGCAGCATCATGGAGCGCGGCCGCGACTTCGTCCGATTCAGTGACGACGTGGCGGCGCTTGGTCGTAGGCATACCTTAGTGTAACACTGAAAGATAAAGTGCAACACCGGGGGACCCGCGGCGCCCCGCGTAGCTGGGAGGATAAGTAGATGGCATCTGAACCGGATCAGTACTCCGCAGCCAAAGTTTTGCCGTTATTCCGCACTCGAGCGGACCTGCATCGATGGGGCGCCGCGAACGCATTCGGCCGGCAGGCCTCCGGGGGACTTCAATTGCTGCAGGAGGCCGCCGAACTAGGCGATCCGGCCGCCGTCCTCGCCCCGGCGCAGAAAGCGATCGCCAGTCTCTGCCGCATCCTGTTGCGCGCGGACGATTCCAGCGGCATTATCGGTGACGTTGTCAGGGGATTGCTGAAGCTCCATGCCCGGTCGTGCGCGCAGGCGCCGCCCACGCCTGCGAAACTGGTGCAGTGGATGATCCGGTTCCAATTCCTTGATGATCAGGACTTCTTCGAGCTCGACCCTTTTGATTACGCTGACGCGCTGGGCGAGCGGGGTCTGGTCAAGTATCGTGCGGAGCTGGCCAAGATCGCGTCCACCATACCGCAGGAACCATCGCAGGCTCAGCGGAAAGCGGCGGTTGAGACCCGGCTGACCGATCCGGGAGCATGGGATTCCCTGTACGAACAGCGTCGAGCGAGGTTCCTGCTGGACCACAACGCCAAGCGGCTCGCCGTCGTCGACCGCGACGAGAACCGGATCATTGAGCTGTACGCGGGCGACCGGACCAGGTCGTACCGCTTGCACGAGGCCGCAGCGGCCCTCGCCGAAATCGGCTTTGTTGACCGGGCGATTGAGTGGGCAGGCCAGGCGGCCTTTCTGGAGTCGGGTCATCAGGCGGAGGTGGCCGGCCATTATTGGTGCAGCCTGCTGGCCGGGAACAGACCGGGGGAGGAACTTGCCGCGCGCCGCACGGTGTTTGAGCGTTGGCCAACCTCGGGCAACGCGACCGCTGTATACCGGGCAGCAGGGGATCTGTGGGGCGTCATTGAAGCGGCTGTCGTGGAACGGCTTGAACAGCGGCCCTACGACTACATTGTCTTCCTCCTCCTTTCGATTGAGGACGTGCCCCGTGCCTGGGCCGAGGCTCACCGAATAGGACTCGTCGACGATGGCTTGTGGACCCAACTGGTTGGTGCTTACCAGCAGTTAGACCCGGCCGCCGTCATCCCTGTGCTTCAGCGACTGGTCGATTCAGACCTCCAGGTGGCCGACATCCGCAACTATAAGAGTGCCGCCCGACGCGTTGCGCAACTGCGCGGCCTTGCCGCAAAGACGGGGCAAATCGATCACGTTGATGCAGTGATCGCGGACATCAGGTACCGGCACCGTAACCGACCGCGCTTGCTGCGGGAACTGGATCGCGCCGAATGCTGATCTGCGGCAGATAGCTGGCTCTTTCGGCGGCGTTCATGCTGACTCCCGGTCGCGCTTATTCCCGGCTCCTGCGCTGCCGCACGTCCAGCAGGAACTTGATCCCGGCCAGCGTGAGCGGGCACTGCTTGCCGAACGCTTCCTCCGGTTCCCGCAGGTCCAGACAGCCCAGTGACCAGCGCAGATCCCGATACAGGCCCATTCCGTCCAGCTCCTCCACGGGTGCGCCACCGGGCATCCGGAACATCGAGTTATTCAGGATATCGGCCAGCACCGAGCCGATGACGTTCCATTCCGGCATGGTGTCTTCCAGCAACCAGCCGACAACCATGCGGTGCACCAGGTCCGCGGCGTTGCTGGCAGGCCACGCAAAACGTTCGCTCACGTGCGTCCACAAGGCTGCGTCGTCGGCCATTTTCCGTGCCGCCGGCGTGAGGACCAGCCTGCCCTTGGTTTTGCGCAGCAGCTTCCAGTGCACGCAGTTCTCCCGCAGCGCCGTCACCACAATGGCCTGGTCCTCGCGGCACTGCGCAGCAAGGTAAGACGTGCCAGTTTCGCGTTGACGGCGTCGATATCGAAGGCCTCGGCGTCAAACGGGGCAGCGTCACCAGCGCCGATCGTCGATGAGGCCCCGGCATACCAATCCGCTAGGTCCTCATACTGCGGATGCCGCGGGTCCGCGAACACCTCGCACAGCTGCGTGTAGCCGCCAATACCGCCGGAATCCTCCACCGGGCCGCGACGCTCGCCTGAGGTGCAGATAGTCTGACCGTCCTGGAGCAGGCACCGGCCGGCCACCGTGATGGTGTGGTCCCAGGAATCGCCGAAATCGACTCGTAAGCCAGCGTGCCGGCCAGGGGCGCAGCGGCGTCAGCGCTGCCGGCGCTGCCCGAGCCTGCCCCCGTCTCCAGCACGGAGGTCAGCAGCACGCCGGTCTCGGATTCAACCCCGATCTCCTGGGCGGTCTCTTTGTCCGAGAGGAGTCGCTGTGCATCCGCGTCGGTTCCGGCGGTGAACTGGTGCAGATGGCGGTCCTCCCAGCCGAACGCCAACTGGATCACCCGGTGCAGCTCCACCAGTTTGATGCTCTCCGGGACTCGGATCGACCGCCAGATCGGCGGTGCGATCCCGTC
>JBBSSN010000176.1:0-5077 GCA_038242035.1 Actinomycetales bacterium | reverse complement strand
CGCAGCCGGCGAAGACAGGTTGATCGCCGCCGCCGGGCCTGTGCTGCTTCAACTGCGCGACGTCACGGGTGAAAGCGCCCAGATATTCCGCCGGCAGGGTGACTCGCGCGTCTGCGTGGCGTCCGCCGAACGGCCCATCGGCCTGCGCGACACCATCCCAGTGGGCACCCAGCTGAGCATGAAAGCCGGTTCCGCCGCTCAGGTGCTGCTCGCCTGGGAGGACAACGAGCGGCTGCTGGACGGTCTGCAGAACGCCCGCTTCACCCCCACTGTCCTGGCCGGAGTCCGCCGGCGGGGCTGGGGTCAGAGCCTGGGCGAGCGGGAAATGGGCGTTGCCTCCGTCTCGGCCCCCGTGCGCGGACCCTCCGGCCGCGTCATTGCCGCCGTCTCCATTTCCGGGCCGATCGAACGCCTCACGCGCCAGCCCGGCCGGCTGCACGCCGAGATCGTCTGTGCTGCGGCCCGCACGCTCACCGAAGCGCTGCGCAAGGCCACCGACTAACCGGCAACGCAACCCGCCGCCGCTCTTTAAACCGGCAACGCAACCCGCCGCCGCTCCTCCGCCGGCAACGCAACCCGCCGCCGCTCCTCCGCCGGCAACGCAACCCGCCGCCGCTCTTTAAACCGGCAATGCAACCCACCGCCGCCGACGGACGCTATTCTGATCCCATGAGCACCAGTTCCGAACCCTCACCCGACGGCCACTACGCAATCTTCCTGCGCGGCGTGAACGTTGGCGGCATCAATATCAAGATGGTCGACCTCAAGGGCGCCGTCGCGCAACTCCCCCTGCACAGCGTCGCCACCCTGCTGGCCAGCGGAAATATCATCTGCCGGAGCGCCATGGGACCCCTCGAGCTCAAGTCCACCGTAGAGAAATGCCTGCGGGACAGCTTCGGCTATGACGCCTGGGTAGTTGTGCTCACTGCGTCCCGGCTCGCCGAACTCATCGCGGCCTGCCCCTACCCCGCAGGCTCCGCCGAGCAGCACAGTTACGTGACTCTCGGCTCGGACCCCGCAATCCTGGCCGAGCTCTACGGCCTCGCCGATCAGCTTCCGGGCATAGAACAGGTCAGCCTTGGTCCGGAGGCCTTGGCGTGGCTGGCACCCGTCGGCGGGACGCTGGAGAGCCCGTTCAGCAAGCTGTCGGCCAAGGCCAGATACAAATCCAGTACGACGACGAGAAACCTCCGCACGCTGGTGAAAGTACAGGACGCCCTGGCCCGGCTCTGAGACGTGACCCTGCTTTGAAGTTTGCGCACGAAAAAAGCCCCCATCCGGACGATGCGCCGGATAGGAGCTTTCTGTTGTGACCCCAGCGGGATTCGAACCCGCGTTACCGCCGTGAGAGGGCAGCGTACTAGGCCGCTATACGATGGGGCCCTAATACATTCGATTACTACCGTCGAAAATCCCTGCGGTCAGCCCGCAGTATGTCGGATTTTCGAGCGCTGGGATACCAGGACTCGAACCTAGAATAACGGTACCAGAAACCGTTGTGTTGCCAATTACACCATATCCCAATGGCACTTTTTGCTTGCTCCGTCGATTCTCACAACCGGTCAAGCGGCTCAAGCGCCGGAAATAAACTGTACCCGATTCTGCCGGAGAGAACAAAACGAACGTCCGCACCGACCCGCGGCATCCTGACTCTGCGGCCCGCCGCAGGTCGGCCCTACTGCCCGCAGCGGAACTAGCCGCGGAACGCCCGCAAACGGGCCATTGACGATTCCTTACCGAGGATCACCATGGACTCAAAGAGCGGCGGCGAAATCCGGCGCCCCGAGACGGCCGTCCGTACCGGGCCGAAGGCCAGCCGGGGTTTGAGTCCCAGCTCGTCGACCAGCGCCTGCCGCAGCGCGGCCTGGATGTTCTCCGCTGTCCAGTCCTGCACCGGCTCCAGAGCGGCAATCGCCGCCGTCAGGACCTCGGCAAGGTTCTCCGGCAGACCCTTCCTGGCATCGTCGGCGACGTCCACGCCGTCGTCCGTCTTGAACAGGAAGCCGAGCATCTGGGGAGCCTCGCCCAGCAGCGTGATCCGTTCCTGCACCAGCGGCGCAGCTTCGGTGAGGATCTGCTCCTCGCGGTCCGTCAGCTTCTCCCCCAGCAGTCCGGCCGCCTGCAGGTACGGCACCAGGCGGTTCCGGAAATCCTCGGCGTCGAGCAGGCGCACGTGGGTGCCGTTGATGGCCTCGGCCTTTTTGACATCGAACCGGGCCGGGTTACCCAGCACGTCGTGGATGTCGAAGTGCTCAATGAGCTGCTGGACCGTGAAAATGTCCTCGTCGGCGGACAGCGACCAGCCGAGCAATGAGAGGTAATTCAGCAGGCCCTCGGGAATGAAGCCGTGCTCCCGGTGCAGGAAGAGATTGCTCTCTGGATCCCGCTTGGAAAGCTTCTTGTTCCCCGCCCCCATCACATAGGGCAGGTGGCCGAAGAGCGGCATGTACTCGGCAATGCCGACGGCGATCAGCGCACGGTACAGCGCGAGCTGGCGCGGCGTTGAACTGAGCAGGTCCTCCCCGCGGAGCACATGGGTGACGCCCATCAGGGCGTCATCCACCGGGTTCACGAGGGTGTACAGCGGAGCTCCGTTGGGCCGGACCAGCACATAGTCCGGTATCGAACCGGCCTTAAAAGTAATCTCACCGCGGACCAGGTCCGTGAAGGTCAGATCCTCGTCCGGCATCCGCAGCCGAAGCGCAGGCAGCCGGCCCTCGGCCTTGAACGCGGCAATCTGCTCAACCGTCAGGTCACGATCGTAATTGTCATACCCGAGCTTGGGGTCACGTCCCGCTGCCTGATGGCGTGCCTCAACCTCATCCGGAGAAGAGTAGGAGTCGTACACAAAGCCGCCGGCCATCAGCTTCTCGATCGCCGCCTGGTAAATATTGCCGCGCTGCGACTGCCGATAGGGAGAGTGCGGACCGCCCACCTCGACACCTTCATCCCAGTCAAGGCCAAGCCATTTGAGGGCTTCCAGGAGCTGGTGATAGCTCTCCTCGCTGTCCCGGGCGGCGTCGGTGTCCTCAATCCGGAAAATCAGCTTCCCGCCGGTGTGCCGTGCGTAGGCCCAGTTGAACAGGGCGGTCCGGATCAAACCCACATGCGGGGTACCGGTGGGTGAGGGACAAAACCGGACCCGGACGGGGGTTTCGGCGGTGACAACGGGGAATGCGGCGGAAGTAGTCATAGTGTTTTCAACTTTACCGCGTACCGCCAGCTGACTTGATCAGCGGCGGACGATCGGGTTGGACAGCCGTCCGATTCCCTCAATTTCGATGTCATACCTGTCCCCGTCCTTGACCAGGCCGACACCGGAAGGCGTGCCGGTCATAATCACGTCTCCGGGCAGCAGCGTGAAGGCCCGGGACACCGTGGAGACCAGGTCCCGCACGCCCCAGACCATCTGGGCGGTGCTGCCGTCCTGGCGCAGTTCGCCGTTCAGCCAGCCCTTGATGGACAAATCTTCCGTATCGAGCTCCGTCTCGATCCACGGTCCCAGCGGCGCAGAGGTATCGAAGCCCTTGGCCCGGGCCCACTGCTGGTCTTCCTGCTGCACGTCCCTCGCGGTGAGATCGTTACCGCACGTGTAACCAAAGATCACCTCGTCCACACGTTCCGCCGGGACGTCCTTGCAGATCCGTCCAATGACGACACACAACTCGGCCTCGTAGGAGACCTCATCAGAAAACTCGGGCAGCACAATCGGATCATTTGGACCGACTACAGACGTGTTCGGCTTCAGGAACATCAGCGGCTGCTTCGGCACTTCATTGCCCAGTTCGTGGGCGTGCTCCACAAAGTTGCGGCCGATGCCGATGATCTTGCTGCGCGGAATAATCGGCGCCAGCAACCGCGCGTCAACCAATTGGTGCCGGACCGAAGTCCGTTCAACGCCATTGAAGAACGGGTCGCCCTTGATAACAGTGACTTCCTCACTGCCGGGCTCCCCCTCAACAACGCCGTACAGGGGATCAGAATCTAAGACAAACCGAGCAATACGCATGGCTCTGACTCTAATCGATATGGCTTCCGGATTTTCATTCAAGGCGTCACAGTGGGTACACCAAGCCCGGCATATTCTTCCGGCCGCGCCGTTACCAGCTCTGCACCGAACCGCAGAACCATCGCCGCGGTCAGCAGGTACGCCAACGGATATTCGCTACCGTCAGACCTGGAAAGCTGAGCCAGCCGTGCCAGATGTTCCGCACAATCGAGGTCAAAGGGCACCACCCTCCTGTCCATCACGGTGGCCAGGAATTTTGCGATGGCATTGCCCGATGACATCCGCTCCAGCACCGCCATTGAACCGGTCGCGGCAAGAATCTCGGCCACGGCCAGCGCAGTGGTATGCGGACGCTCCGGGTGCAGCTTGAACCATTCGGCTTGGCGCTCGTAGCTGCTACCGGAAATCAGCTCCAACAGAACATCGGCATCCAGGAGCATCATTGTGCGTCAGTCCGATCCGATTGAACGCCCGCAGGTCTACCGTGCAGGGTAGAGGTCCAGCGGGGTAGTTCGGCCTCACCAAGAGCGAATGCCAGTCCCCAGACCTCAAACAGCTCGTCGTACCACTTCGGGACCTTGAGTAGCGCAATCGGAATACGTGCAGGGTCTTCCGCCTGCGCCGCCGGAGAATCCAAATGACGCAGGATCATGATCTTGAGTTCGGCCTGCATCGACCTGCCGTTCCGCGCTGCGAGAATACGAAGTTGCCCAAGAACCTCCGGCTCCAGGTATCTGACCGTAAGCGTTGGCATAGTTCCTCCCACATTTTGCCTGCACTGCAACCACTGCATGCACTGATTGCACTGCAGGCAAGGTCTCGGAGCAACTCTTGTTCGCATGGTTGTGCATGGAGCGTGGCCGCGAACCGCGGTGGAGGAAAACAGGGCAGCTGTGGGCAGGTCCGTCGTGAAGGAGCAGGTCCGTCATGAAGGAGCAGGTGCGCGGTTGTCGAGCAGGTGCGCGGTTGTCGAGCAGGTGCGCGGTTGTGGAGCAGATCCGACGACGGGCGGGGGCCCCCCCGCCCCGGGGGGGCCGGCCCCCCCGCCACACGGCAAGGGGAGGGGGG
>JBBSSN010000175.1:0-5094 GCA_038242035.1 Actinomycetales bacterium | reverse complement strand
GTTTAAGTCTTTCGACGACACCAGTCCATCGGCCACCAACCGGCTGGAGATCCACTCCAGAAGGGGTCCCCAGAACTCCTTGCCGATCAGGACAATCGGAAACGAGGTGACTTTCTGCGTCTGCACCAGCACCATGGCTTCAAAAAGCTCATCCAGTGTCCCCAGCCCGCCGGGCAGCACGATGAAGCCCTGCGCATATTTGACGAACATCGTTTTCCGGGCGAAAAAATAGCGGAAATTGATGCCCAAATCCACCCAGTCATTCATCCCCTGTTCGAACGGCAGCTCAATTCCAAGTCCCACCGAGAGCCCGCCTGCTTCGCAGGCTCCCCTGTTGGCAGCCTCCATCGAACCAGGGCCGCCACCGGTAATCACGCCGATTCCGGCTTCGGCCAGTCTGCGGCCGACTTCGACGCCCATCTCATAGTGGATGCTTCCTGGCTTCGTGCGCGCGGATCCGAACACGCTCACCGCCGGACCAACGTTCGCCAATGCACCGAACCCCTCGACGAATTCGCTTTGGATGCGCATCACCCGCCATGGATCGGTGTGCGTGAAGTCCCCACCATTGCGTGAATCCAGCAGACGCGAGTCCGCCGTGGAACCGTGGGCCTGGTCACGACGGAGCTCGATGGGGCCCTTGCGGCGCGGGGACCGGTGGCGGTTTGATTCGGTTGGTGCACTCATGACCTAAGGCTATGCCACCATCAGTACGGCCCGTCGCCGTGTTTTAGATCTCGTTCGAGTTACGATCGAAGCCCATACACCCACAAACGTCCAACCTGCTGGGAAGATTAGGTAGATTCTCCTTATGACAAGTGAAGCTGCTGCGCCTGCGCTCGTGGAACTGACCGCGGTTAATAAGCACTACGGTTCGTTGCACGTTCTGCAGAACATCAATCTGCAGGTCAAAAGGGGCGAAGTCGTTGTCGTGATCGGCCCTTCGGGCTCCGGTAAGTCAACGCTGTGCCGGGCGATCAACCGTTTGGAGACCATCGACGACGGCGAAATCCGGATCGACGGCAAGAAACTTCCCGCCGAGGGTAAGGAACTGGCCCGGCTGCGGGCCGACGTCGGCATGGTTTTCCAGTCCTTTAATCTCTTCGCCCACAAGACCATTCTGGAAAACGTGACGCTCGGCCCGATCAAGGTCAAGAGCCTGGCGAAAGCGGAAGCGGACCGGCAGGCAATGGAGCTGCTGGAACGCGTTGGCGTCGGACATCAGGCGCAGAAGCTGCCCGCCCAGCTTTCCGGCGGGCAGCAGCAGCGTGTCGCGATCGCGCGGGCGCTGGCGATGAAGCCCAAGGTCATGCTCTTTGACGAGCCCACGTCGGCGCTGGATCCGGAAATGATCAATGAAGTCCTCGATGTCATGGTCGGGCTGGCGAAGGACGGGATGACGATGATCGTTGTCACCCATGAAATGGGCTTTGCCCGGAAGGCCGCGGACAGGGTTGTCTTCATGTCCGACGGTCAGATCGTCGAAGACAGCCAGCCGGAGGAATTCTTCACCCATCCCAAGAGCGAGCGTGCCAAGGACTTCCTCTCCAAGATCCTCACGCACTGAAGCAGAGGAATGCTAAGCGTCGCAGCCCGGTGGCCGCATTGGTATCCGGCAGCAGCGCACCGGCCCTGATCCAGCCGCTCCTCATCTTGGGCGTATGCGTCCAACCGCATGGCGGCAGCAATGAACTCGCATCCAGGCCGCAGTTGCGGCCGAACAACGAAAGGAAAATCATGAAGGCATTCTTTGCCAAAAAGCGGCTGGGGGCCGCAGCCGTTATCGCGGCGGCAGCATTGGCGCTGACCGCCTGCGGCGGTGGCTCGGGCGACGCCGGCGCAAGTGGTCCGGGGGCCGATGCCGGGTCCGCTCCCTCCTTTACCGTCGCCAAGGACGTCAGCCTCACGGGCAGCCCGACCTTCGACAAGATCAAGTCCAGCGGCACCGTCCGGATCGGCGTCAAGCAGGATCAGCCCGGACTCGGGTTCAAGGATGCCGCCACCGGCGAATACACCGGGTTCGACATCGAGATCGCCGAGTGGATCGCGGCATCGTTGGGCGTGGCCAAGGACAAAATCGAGTTCAAGCCCATCCCGTCGGCCAGCCGTGAATCTGCCATCACCAACGGCGACATTGACTACTACGTCGGCACGTACTCGATCACAGACAAGCGCAAGCAGCTGATCGACTTCGCCGGACCGTACTTCGTCACGGGCCAGGGCCTGCTGGTGAAGAAGGACAACACCACCATCAAGAGTGAGAAGGACCTCGCCGGCAAGAACGTTTGCTCGGCTACCGGTTCAACTCCGATCCAGAACATCAAGGCGAACTTCCCGGATACGAAGACCACGGAATTTGATACCTACTCCAAGTGCATCGAGGCACTCCGGGGTGGCCAGGTTGACGCGGTCACCACTGACCAGGCCATTCTGATCGGTTATGCCGCTCAGGAACCGGATACCTTCAAGGTTGTCGGTGAGCCCTTCACGACGGAAAAGTACGGCGTTGGCCTGCCCAAGGGCGACACCGCGCTGCGCACGTTCATCAACAAGATGTTCACCGACGGCTCAGATACCTGGACGAAGATCTACAACGACACGCTCGGCAAGTCCGGGACCAAGGTGGAACAGCCCAAGGTCGACCAGTACTAAATCCCTGATTGATAACCGGTGGTCCCGGCTGCAGGCAGCGGCCGGGACCACCGGTTCCACCAGTACCGGATGGAATTGAAGAAGACAGGGCATTGTGGACACACTTACCGAAAACCTCGAGCTGTTCACGACGGGGTTTAAGAACACCGGGATACTTTTCATTGTCTCGGCTTTTTTTGCCTTAATTCTCGGCACCGTCGTCGCTGCGATGCGGGTCTCCCCCGTTCCCGCCATGCGGGCCGCCGGAACACTGTACGTCAATACCGTTCGCAATATGCCGCTGACGGTAATCCTGGCGTTCTTTGCCCTGGGTTACCCAAAGCTTGGGTTGGTGCCGGTCAACTTCATCACCGCGGCCATCATCGGTCTTTCCCTTTACACCGCCACTTACGTGGCCGAGGCGATCCGCTCCGGCATCAACACGGTCCCCGTCGGTCAGGCGGAGGCGGCCCGGGCCATTGGCTTGCCGTTTATGAAGTCGCTGACGCTCGTCATCCTCCCGCAGGCATTTCGCTCCGTTATTCCGCCGCTGTTTAACGTTTTCATCGCCCTGCTGAAAAACACCACGGTTGCCGCCGGCTTTTCCGTCTTGGAGGCCGGCGCCATCCGGGCGAATCTCAGTGAACGCGGCTACCCCGCGCTCACCGGGCTGCTCTGGGTGGCCCTCATTTTTGTCATCCTGGTCATCGGCGTTCTGTCCCCGTTGCAGCGCTATTTCGAGAACAAGTGGAGGGTTGCACGATGACCTCGATTCTTTTTGACGCCCCCGGGCCCCGCGCCCGCTCCCGCAATGTGGTCCTGAGCGTCATCACCGCGCTGGTAGTGCTGGCCATTATCGGTTTCATCATCTTGCGTTTTACCGAAAGCGGCCAGTTCACCGCCGCAAAATGGAAGATTTTCACCTTCCCGCTGGTCCAACGGACCATCGTGTCCAGTATCGGGGTCACGCTCAGTGCCTTCGCGGCCGCCGCCGTCGGCAGTCTGCTGTTCGGCATCATCCTCGCCTTCGGGCGCCTCTCCGATCAACGCTGGATCAGCCTCCCGTGCTACTGGGTGACCGAGCTGCTCCGCGCCGTCCCGGTCCTGATCATGATGATGATCCTCTACTATGGGCTCCCCCCGCTGGGCGTCCACGGAATCACCCCCTTCACCGCCGTCGTCGTCGCCCTCATTGCCTACAACGGATCCGTGCTCGCAGAGGTTTTCCGCGCCGGAATAGAGTCGCTGCCCAAGGGGCAGAAGGAAGCCGGATTCGCCATTGGGCTCTCCAAGGGCAAGGTGCAACGGCTGATTCTGCTGCCGCAGGCTGTGCGCGCCATGCTGCCGGTCATCATCGCCCAGCTGGTGGTCATCCTCAAGGACACGGCGCTGGGCTTTATCATCACCTTCAATGAAATCCTGTTCCAGGCCAATTACTTCGGTACCCAGGCCCAGTACGGGTCTCCCGTGCTGCCGGCATTGATGGTCGCCGGCGCTACTTATATCGTGCTGTGCCTGCTGCTGTCCGGAATCGCAAAATGGCTGGAATGGCGACTGCGCCGCGGGCCCAAGGCCCTCAAAACCGCGGCACCTATCAATCTGGACATGGGCGCGGGCGCGGGTCTCTCTGCCGGGAGTTAGGGCCCGCTAGGAAAGCCAGCTGGCGAGCGCCTTCAGGCAGGTCCTAATGTCTCCTGCGCGTACGTGTTCATTGTCGCTGTGCGCCAGCAGCGGATCCCCCGGCCCAAAGTTCACCGCCGGAATGCCCAGCTCGCTGAGCCGGGCCACGTCCGTCCAGCCGTATTTTGGTTTGGGCTCAGCGCCGACGGCGGCAACAAAGCCGGCAGCGGCCGGATGGTTCAGCCCCGGGCGGGCGCCAGCGGCAGCGTCCGTGCGGACGACGTCGAATCCGTCCAATACCGCACGAACGACCGCCTCGGCCTGATCGGGGGTCTTGTCCGGAGCAAATCGGTAATTGATCTCCACCACGCACGTGTCCGGGATGACGTTTCCCGCCGTACCGCCTTTAATCCGGACGGCGTTGAGGCCCTCTCGGTACGCCAATCCATCCACCATGACCGTTTGCGGCCGGTAATCCCGCAAGCGGGCCAGAATCTCTGCGGCCGCATGGATGGCATTCTCCCCCATCCATGCCCGGGCCGAATGCGCCGCTTTGCCCCGCGTGCCGGCCTCGAAGCGGATGGTCCCGTTGCAGCCGCCCTCCACGGTGCCGTTGGTCGGTTCCAGCAGGATACCGAAATCGGCTCGAAACCACTCCGGGTGGTCCCGGATGAGCCGTCCGAGACCGCTCTTGGACGCCTCCACCTCTTCGTGGTCGTAAAAAACGAAGGTCACGTCCTTGGCAGGTTCCGTCACCGCCGCCGCGATGGCGAGCTGGACGGCCACTCCACCCTTCATGTCCGTGGTTCCCCGGCCGAAAAGCAGCGCATTTTCATCGGGAAC
>JBBSSN010000174.1:0-5099 GCA_038242035.1 Actinomycetales bacterium | reverse complement strand
GAAGGACTCGGCGTCTCCTACAACGACGTCGTTGCCCTCCTCGAATCCGAAGGCCTGGACAAATTCGTAACCAGCTGGAAAGAACTCCTGACCGACGTCGAAACCGCCCTCACCACCGCACGCAAGGCCGCCTAACCCACTACCCCCACCCCAGCAACGACACCAACGGCACCGGTGAGGATACCAAGGCCTCCGAAGACGGCATGACCAGGATGACTACAGTTACCTGGTCATGCCTGTCAGGCTTCCCAACTAGCGCAGAAAGGAGTTTCACCGTGCACATTGGATTGATCGGCCTCGGCAAAATGGGTTTATGGTCCCCGTCGAAGAGATCACCGACGCCGTCATCAGCGAACTTGGGGACAAGCTTGATCAAGGTGACCTGGTCATCGATGGCGGAAACTCTCGCTTCACCGAAGACCAGAAACACGGCGAACTACTGGTGTCCAAAGGTATCCGGTTCGTGGACTGCGGCGTTTCCGGCGGTGTCTGGGGGCTGCAGAACGGATATGGCCTGATGACCGGCGGCGACGCAGCGGATATTGAGCGCGCCCTTCCTGTTTTTGATGCGCTCCGTCCCGAGGGAAAGCGGGTGGACAGTTTTGTCCATGTGGGCGGCGTAGGTGCAGGACATTACGCCAAAATGGTCCACAACGGCATCGAGTACGGTTTGATGCAGTCTTATGCCGAAGGCTATGAGCTGCTGGCCGCAAAGGACATCGTGACCGACCTGCCGGGAACATTCCGTGCCTGGCAAAAGGGCACAGTGGTCCGGTCCTGGTTGCTGGACTTCATGGTGAAAGCCTTGGATGAGGATCCTCGCCTGGCATCGATCGACGACTATGTTGAAGATTCAGGCGAAGGCCGCTGGACCGTTGAAGAGGCGATCGCGAACGCCGTACCGGCACCTGCCATCACCGCTGCCCTTTTCGCCCGCTTTGCTTCCCGCGAGGACAGTTCCCCCGCCATGAAAATGGTCTCAGCTCTCCGCAACCAGTTCGGCGGCCACGCCACCCGTCCAGCCAAGTAGCACCACAGGGGGCCTGCGAGGTTCCCAGAATTGCTGAAAACCGCCTGTACCTAGAACACCTTGCGTTGACCGAGTTCCGCAGCTGCGCCCAGATTGCCCTTTCCCTGGAGCCTGGTGTGACGGTCCTGGTGGTCGACAACGGGATTGGCAAAACCCACCACCCCTCTACTAAGGAACCGAGCTAGATGAAAATAGGGATTCTAACCAGCGGCGGCGACTGTCCAGGACTGAACGCGGTCATCCGCGGCGCCGTTCTCAAGGGCATCAAGGTGCATGACCACGAGTTCGTGGGCTTCCGGGACGGCTGGCGCGGCGTCGTCGAGGGGGACGTCATGGACCTCCCCCGGCAGAGTGTGCGCGGCATTTCCAAACAGGGCGGCACCATCTTGGGCACGTCCCGGACCAATCCGTTCGACGGTGACGGTGGCCCTAAGATGATCAAAACCCATCTGGAGCGCTTGGGTATCCAGGCGATTATCGCTATCGGCGGCGAGGGGACGCTGGCGGCGGCCAAGCGGTTGACCGACGCCGGGCTGAAGATCGTCGGCGTCCCGAAGACCGTGGACAATGATCTGGAAGCCACCGACTACACTTTCGGCTTCGATACCGCCGTCCACATCGCCACCGAGGC
Organism: Actinomycetales bacterium; assembly: GCA_038242035.1. Lineage (GTDB taxonomy): Bacteria > Actinomycetota > Actinomycetes > Actinomycetales > Micrococcaceae > Arthrobacter_M. The sequence continues at coordinate 3,438 of JBBSSN010000174.1, read as the reverse complement.
CATTGACCGGCTGCGTACCACGGGCGAATCCCACCACCGCTGCATGATCGCCGAGGTGATGGGCCGCAACGCCGGCTGGATCGCCCTGCATGCGGGCATAGCCTCGGGCGCGCACGCCATTCTCATCCCGGAGCAGCAGGTCAGTATCGGGCAAATCACCTCCTGGGTGGATGAGGCCCACGAGCGCGGCCGGGCACCCCTGGTGGTGGTGGCCGAGGGGTTTGTCACCTCCGGAATGGAATCGCCGCATTCCATCCGCGGCATGGACACCTTTGGCCGCCCTCGACTCGGCGGCATTGCGGACCAGCTGGCGTCCGAGATCGAGGCGCGTACCGGGATTGAAACGCGCGCGACAATCCTGGGGCACATCCAGCGCGGAGGCGTTCCTTCGGCGTTCGACCGCGTGCTCGCCACCAGGCTGGGCATGGCCGCCATCGACGCCGTGGTGGACGGACGATGGGGCACCATGGTCTCGCTCTCCGGAACCGAAATCGACCACGTTGGATTTGAGGCCGCTCTGGGCAACCTGAAGACCGTTCCGCAGCACCGCTACGATGAGGCGGCGATCCTCTTCGGCTGATCCCCGAGCAGTGAGTTATAGATCCCCGTTTGCCGCCTGTATGGGGTACCAAATGGGCAATCGATGACACAGGTCCGCGGTAGCGTAGCTGCATGGAGTTAAACGAAGGCAGCACCGCCATTGTGCGTGCTGGCATGGGAGCGCCGGTTGAGTTTGCGTGACGGCACCCTGGCGGCTGCACGGGAACGGCTGGTGAAGTGCGACAACGGCGAACCAGCCCTGAAGTTCGTCGGGTCTTGGAGTTCGTCAGGCAGCTGGGGCGGAGCGCCGAACAGCGGCGCCGGCGTGCCCGGTTCACCAGAACCGGGGGCGACCGTGTCGAGCTGACGCACATGCAAGAAGCGGGCCCGCGTCCGGGGCCAGGGGGCGTCACATGCGCCAGCCCTGATGGTGACCCAGGGTTGGACACATCAAAGGAAACTAACACCGACGCCGGAGTATGGGAAACTCGGTCGGGTCGGCGTACTGCGGAGCCCAGCGGTTTACGTGGCCGATCATGCATAATGTCTGTCTTTTGGTAGCGCCAGAGCTTGGGGATCAAACTCTGACCCGGATCTGCGAGTAGTGGTTCGTCGGCAGGGCGTGTTTAAACGAACAAGTGCCCTCTGACATGGGTAAATAGTAGTTACGACACCAAAATTTCCCAAGCAGAAAAGGACACCTGTTCAGTGGCAAGTCTACGCGGCAAGAAGAAGAACACGCACAAGACACGGGTCCGGGCGCGGCGGGTACGCGTCGGCGCTGCCGATCATCGGCTGACGCCGGTGGCCGGGGTGGAGGCGGTCCGTGAGGCGGACCGGGTCCTGGGACTGACCCGGGCACTCGATCACGGGATCGGGGCGGTCAAGGAACGGGACCGGGGGCTGTCCGGCGGTCAGCTGGTGACGGCGATGGCCTCGGCGCAGCTGGCCGGCGAGGACTTTCTGGTGGGCCTGGACCGGCGCCGGGCCGACACCGCCGGGCAGGAACTCGAGCCGGTGCCGACCCCGGCGTCAACGACCGCATACGGGATAGCGAAACGCTTTACCACCGAACACCTGCACGGCATCGAGACCGCGATCGGGCAGATTAACACCGGAATGGTCGGGCTGTTGCCGCTGGTGCGCCGGACATCACTGCTGAAGGTGGCCACCATTGACGGGGACGCCACCGATGTTGAGGTCTACGGCAAAACCAAGGAGAAGGCCGAGTATTCGTATACCGGGCAACTGAATCTGCGTGCGCATATCGGGTTCTGGGCCGAGAGCGGGGTGTCGCTGGCCGCCGAGCTGATGGGCGGTGCCGAGGACCCGCGGTCGAACTGCGTCGATCTGTTGGACCGGGCGGTCGCGGCACTGCCCAGAGGCGTCGAAAAGGTCCGCTGCCGCTGGGATGCGGGCTACTTCGCCGGGGATCTCGCCGCTGCCTGCCTCAAGCGCGGCATCGAGTTCGCGATTCGCAAGCCAAACGCTCCGGCAAGGTCATGGCCGCGGCTACCGGGTTGGGCCGGTACCGGTGGGTCCCGGCGGTTGGCATGGACGATACCGAAGTAGCCGTCATCGACTACCTGCCCGGTTCGTGGCCCAAGGACGCCAGCATCGTCTGCATCGCCCGGCGCACCCGCATCCCGGTTGACCGGATCCCGACGGGTCGGGCGCGTAAGCGCCGCACTATCCCAAAGGACCAGCTGGCACTGGCGTTGGAGGGGAGAATCGATGAGGTCTACGGGTATTCGTTCATCCTGACCAACCTCGACGTCAGTGATGAGGAGAAACTGGCCAACGTTGAGTGGTGGTACCGGCATCGGACCGACATCGAGGAACTGAACAGGAACGCCAAGCACGGCACCGCGCTGCGGCATCTGCCCCCGCGGACCACGCGGTGAACAGTGTGTGGATGTGGGCGGGGCTGCTCGGCTGTGCGGTCTCGGCGTGGATCCAGGAAATCACCTGTCTTGACCATGGCAAAGGGCGCGGCCGCAGGACCGTCGCCAGGTTCCGCCGCGAACTGATCAACGTCCCGGCCCGTATCACCCGCCGTGCTGGCACGATTTTCCTGCGGATGCCGCCATGGACGAATCTGCTGGCCACGGTGCTGCCCAAGCTGCAGCAACTGCCAGGCCCCGGCTAACGCCCGCCAAACCTGTCCCGCCACCACGAGAAAAACCACCCGAGACGCCGTAGGAATCTCCGCCCACCCGGCCCGACAGCCGGGCCAATGCCATGCCTTGGCCCCGGAATCCCCCGAAATTCGCGCCACCACCGGGAATTCTGCCTCAAACAAGCACTACTCGCGGATCCGGGTCAGAACACGCGTAGGTATCCACTGTCGTGCGCCTGCCGTGCCCAAAAGGCCGGCGGTCGTTATTGGCCGCGTCGTATTCGCCGGTTGGCGAATGCGTTGGCGGCAGCTTCCGCACTCGGCGGGAAGTGGCGGGTCTCCCGCAGCAATGCTCCGTCGCATCGCGGATTCTGGAAGCTGGGTGAATGCGCGTCGAGTCTCCTCCAAAGTTTTCTGCGTAAGGGGGCGTGAGCCGTCGGGACGGCGGTGGTCCGCGGGATACGGCTGGTGTCGTCGGGGTTCATGTCGTCATGGTGGCGAACATTAGTGCCATGACGGCAGCGCCGAGGGCTTCGAGTCCTTGTTCTGCGCCGATGGAGAGTTTTGGTGCCGACGTGTTGTGGTGACTGGTTTTCGTTTTTCGGAAACGCAGTAGAAGGATAATGAAAATCATCGCCGCTGCTGCGAAGAATACTGTCAGCAGGATCGCCAGGTCGGGTGAGTAATTAGATGTTGCTGCAGTCGTGGTTTGGACTGGGGCTGCCATCGTGTGATGATCGTGCGACATTGACATTGCGGCCATTCCGTCTGACGGAGCG
>JBBSSN010000173.1:0-5114 GCA_038242035.1 Actinomycetales bacterium | reverse complement strand
TACGGATCAGATCATTCCCGCCGTGTACCTCAAGCGCATCACGCGCACCGGCTTCGAGGATGCGCTGTTTTCCAGCTGGCGGAAGAATCCCGAGTTCATTCTCAACCAGAAGCCCTTTGACGCCGGCTCCGTGCTGGTGGCCGGCGCGGACTTCGGCACCGGGTCCTCGCGCGAGCACGCCGTCTGGGCGCTGAAGGACTATGGGTTCAAGGCCGTGCTGTCCTCCCGGTTTGCGGACATTTTCCGCGGCAACTCGGGCAAGCAGGGGCTGCTGGCCGCAGAATTGGCGCAGGACGACATCGAGCTGATCTGGAAGGTGCTGGAGAACGCGCCGGGCACCGAGATCACCGTGGATCTGGACAGTAAAACCGTGCACTGTGGCTCCGTTGTGGCGCCGTTTTCCATCGATGACTACACCCGGTGGCGGCTGCTGGAGGGGCTGGACGACATCGGCCTGACCCTGCGCCACGAAGAGGACATCACCGCCTTTGAAGCCACCCGTCCGGCGTTCAAACCCACCACCCTCCCGGCGCGGACGTAGCCCGGGGCGGGCGTTCCCCGGGGCGGGCGTCATTCCCCGCTCGGATTCGCACCGGCTGCGGACGAATGCACCCGATTCAGCGTTCGGGTGGCTCCAGGGCGCACCAGCAACAGACCAGCGCACCTGCTAGAGCGGGTGCGCTGGTCTTTTGCTGGTGCTGCGGCTTACTGAGAGGGCGGCGAGGAGATCGGCGGCGAGAAGGTCGACGGCGTCAGGCCGGCTTGGCGCAGGAGAGCCCCGAGCTTGGCAGGCTCCATCACCTGCGGCCACATCCAACGAACAACTCGTAATCCAGTGGCACGGATTCTGTCCTCCCTGATTTTCTCTTCCTTCAGCACATCCTCGGGGAGCTTGCCGGAAAGGTAAGCCGCCCGGGAAAACTTCACCCAGCCGTCGAATTCGCCAACCAAGCCGTGTTCGGGCCAATAAAAGTCACCGAAGCCGATCCTTCCCTGTGAGTCCCTGAGCTCGTGTTGCAACTGGGGCGCAGGGAAACCGAGGCGCAGGATCACAGCTCGGCTTAGAGATTCTCCAGGTGAACCGGAAGAGCTATCGGCAGCTGCCAGGACCCGCAATACCCTCCGACGCGCCGTGAGACTAGGCAGCTGCTCGGTGAGCGCTTCGACATCTTCGGCAGTCGCGACAATGGGGATCAGGCGCCGTTCGCCGGGCAATGGCTTCGGGCAAAGTAATCTGTCCATGACCGCGAGTGCGGGACCAAATGGCAAACGCACAGCAATGTCCCGGGCAGTCTGCACTTTGGAAGTTACCAGCAGCCCCTCCACCCGAAATATTCTCATCGAACCCGGATCACCCGGATAGCGTCTTACGCCGTTTCGGGAGCGTCCGCCAGAGCCCGTCCTGCGGACAATGGTCTCCACGTCATTGGGTACGGAGATCAGCGGCAGCCCCCAGACCTGCGCAGACGACTGCACCGTGAACAGGGGAGGCTGGGCTGCCGCGTCGTGCACGGCCTGAATCCGCATCCGGAACTGCTCCCAGGGTTTCATCTGGATCCAAGTTCCCTGCGGGAGGTACAGGCCGCGCCGTACTCTGACCAACTCGTTGCGTTTTACCTGCCGCGACAATTTGCGTGCATAGTGCTCATCGTCCGGATTGCTGTTGCCGGTGATCCATGGGGGGAGTTGGAATGTGGCTGCATCGCTAGGTGTCATAACGCCAAGCCTCCGCACCCCGTCGCTTCCCCGCCAGCTGCTAGTCCGAGAATGTGCATGAGCTACGCGATATCGATCCGTGGGGAGGGACAGTGGAATCGTTTTTGTGATGCGCGTGGTGCAGCGGCCGCACCACGAATGGACAACGGCTGCTGCTGCAGCAGGTGCGCGCGTCCGTAGCAGGTGCGACGGCGGCGGGGGCGACGGCGCGCGTCCGTAGCGGGTGCGACGGGAGCAAGAACGACGACGGCGGCGCGAGGGTGGCAGGACCGGACGCGACAGGACCGGACGCGGCTGGAGGAGGAGGGTAACGGGGCAGGAGGCGCAGCGACGCCGGGACAAAAAGCTCCTCGGCGCGGCGACACGGGGTTATTTCAGTCTGCTTACCGGAGAAACTATGCTTAGTCGAGGCCCTCGCCGTATTCGCGGGCCAGCAAAGTGTGAGGAAACTGGTTATTGATGAGTAGTGTTCTGACGGTCCGCGGCGGTGTGCCCCTGACCGGGCGGGTATCGGTTCGGGGAGCCAAAAATCTGGTTCCGAAGGCCATGGTCGCAGCCCTCCTGGGCAACGCGCCCTCGGTCCTGCGCAATGTTCCGGAGATCAAGGACGTGGAGGTGGTCACCTCTTTGCTGCAGATTCACGGCGTGACCGTCATCAAGGATCCTGTCACCGGAGACCTCACCCTGGATCCACAGAACGCCAAAACGGCACCCAGCACGGCCATCGACGCCCATGCCGGGGATTCGCGCATCCCGATCCTGTTCTGCGGGCCGCTCATCCATGCCATCGGCGAAGCCTTCATCCCGGATCTGGGCGGCTGCAAAATCGGCGACCGGCCCATCGACTACCACCTGAACGTGCTCCGCCAGTTTGGCGCCGTCGTCGAAAAGCGCCCGGGCGGCATCCACATTTCCGCGCCGAAGGGCCTGCACGGAACCAAGATTTCCCTGCCCTACCCCAGCGTCGGCGCCACCGAGCAGGTCCTGCTGGCCGCCACCCGCGCGGACGGCATCACCGAGCTGACCGGGGCGGCCACCGAGCCGGAAATCGTGGACCTGATCTGCGTCCTGCAGAAAATGGGCGCCATCATCAGCGTTCAGACGGACCGCACCATCCGCATCGAAGGCGTCAAGGAGCTGCGCGGCTACTCGCATCGTGCGCTGCCGGACCGCAATGAGGCCGCGTCCTGGGCTTCGGCGGCGCTGGTCACCCGCGGCGACATCTACGTGGCCGGCGCCTCGCAGCGGGACATGATGACGTTCCTGAACACCTACCGCAAGATGGGCGGCGGGATGGACATCAATGACGACGGCATCCGGTTCTACCATCAGGGCGGGAAGTTAAACCCCCTCGTGTTGGAGACGGATGTGCATCCCGGCTTCATGACGGATTGGCAGCAGCCGCTGGTCGTGGCGCTGACGCAGGCGGTGGGCGTGTCCATTGTGCACGAAACCGTTTATGAGAACCGGTTCGGCTTCACCGATGCGCTGGTGCGGATGGGCGCCAATATCCAGGTCCACCGCGAGTGCCTGGGCAGCGTCCCCTGCCGCTTTGGGCAGCGGAATTTCCTGCATTCGGCCGTCATCTCCGGGTCCTCGCAGCTCAAGGGCACGGACATCGACATCCCTGACCTGCGCGGCGGTTTCAGCCACCTGATCGCAGCCCTCGCCGCCACCGGCACCTCCCGCGTGACCGGCATCGACGTGATCAACCGCGGCTATGAGCATTTCACCTCTAAGCTGGAGGATCTGGGCGCCGATTTCGACGTCCATGACAGCCGCAAATCTCTGTCGGCTGCACAGACCAGCCGCTAGGAGCACACCGTGTTGACCGTACCCAAGCGCCTGCCCAAACGCGCCCGGATCTGGATCGGCGTCGCGGCCTGGACCCTGCGCCCGGTGGCGAACATCCTGATGCGCAAGCAGTGGCTGGGATTGGAGAAGCTGCCCAGGGATCAAGGCTTCATTATGTGCCCCACGCACTGCACCGAGATTGATCCGATCGTTGTCGGGCACATGCTGTATAACCAAGACATCATGCCGCACTTCATGGCCAAGGACGGCCTCTTCCGCACGCCGCTGGTGGGCACGGTGCTTCGTGGTGCCCGGCAGATTCCGGTGCAGCGCGCGGGTGCGACCGCCGGGAAGTCGCTGGAGCTGGCCCGCGAGGTGCTGAGCGAGGGCGGTGCCATCATCGTCTACCCGGAGGGAACACTCACCCGGGATCCCGACCTGTGGCCGATGCGCGGGCACACCGGCGCGGCCAGGCTGGCACTGATGACCGGGGCCCCGGTGGTTCCGGTGGCGCATTGGGGGGCGCAGGAGGCGCTTCCGCGCTACGCCAAGCGGGTGCACATCTTTCCCCGCAAGACGGTCCGCGTGCTGGTCGGCGACCCGGTGGATCTGAGCCGTTTCAAGGACGCTTCGCTGGACCGGGCAACCCTGGACGCCGCCACGACGGTGATTTTGGATGACATGACGGCCCTGCTGGCCCAGCTGCGCGGTGAGCAGCCGCCGGCGGTGCGCTGGGATCCCAAGGCCCACGCGCAAACGTCGCACGGCCGCTACGTGGAGCGTAGGGATGTCGGTCCCGCTGCTGGCGGGCCGGCTAGTGGGTTGGCGGCCGGAGACACGACGGCCGACGGCGGAACTTCCGCGGGTGCGCAGCCCACCGGAGGCACGGCGGCCGACGGCGGAACTTCCGCGGGCGCGCAGCCCACCGGAGACGCCTCGTGACCTTCGACGAGGGGCCCGCACCGCGTCCCGCTCCCATGAAGATCGCGGTCCTGGGCGCCGGCAGCTGGGGGACAACCTTCGCCAAGGTCCTTGGCGATGGCGCCACCGGGACCGATCGCGCCATCATGGTCTGGGGCCGGCGCGCCGAAGTGGTGCAGGAAATAAACTCAGCCCACCGCAACAGCCAATACCTCGCGGACGTCGTACTGCCGGAAAGCATCACCGCGTCCACTGACGTTGCCGAGGTGCTGCGTGACGCGGAACTGGTCATCCTGGCCGTTCCCGCCCAGTCGCTACGTGCCCAGCTGCGCGCCTGGGCGCCGCACGTAGCGACTGCCGCCGTCGTCGTCTCCCTGATGAAGGGACTGGAAGTGGGCACGGATGCCCGGATGAGCCAGGTCATCGCACAGGAACTCACACTGCCCGCGGAGCGTATCGGCGTCGTCTCCGGGCCAAACCTGGCGCTGGAAATTGCCCGGCAGGAGCCCACCGCCTCCGTGGTGGCCTGCGCGGATGCGGACACCGCGGCGTGGATTGCCGCCGTCTGCACGCCGTCGTACTTCCGGCCGTACACCAACACCGACGTGGTGGGTGTGGAGATCGGCGGGATCGTCAAAAACATCATTGCGCTGGCCGTGGGCATCTGCGACGGCAAGCTGATG
>JBBSSN010000172.1:0-5116 GCA_038242035.1 Actinomycetales bacterium | reverse complement strand
GGCCACCCAACTCGGCACCAGCGCCGAGCCCTGCTTACGCACATACCCGCGGTCCATGATGGTGGACAGCGTCGAGGCGTAGGTGGACGGGCGTCCGATATCCCGCTCTTCCATTTCCTTGGTCAGTGAGGCCTCGGTGTAGCGAGGAGGCGGAGAGGTCTCGTGCCCCAGCGCCGCCACGTCGGCGGCCCGCAGGGCATCGTTTTCCTTGACATTGGGCAGCCGGCGATCGGCGTCCGATTCCTCGGCGCCACGTACCTCATCGCGGCCCTCTTCATACGCGGCCAGGAAGCCGCGGAAGGTGATCACGGTGCCGGACGCGGAGAACTCCGCGTCCTGGTTCCCGGACGGGCCGGTGAAGGCGGCACCTAACCGGATGGTCGCCGTCGAACCTTTGGCATCAGCCATCTGGGAAGCAACGGTGCGCTTCCAGATCAGCTCGTAGAGCTTGAATTCGTCGCCCTTGAGCGCCCCGGCAACCTGCGCGGGCGTACGGAAGGAGTCCCCCGCGGGACGGACCGCCTCGTGCGCCTCCTGTGCGTTGGCGCTCTTGTTCGCGTAGACACGCTTTGCGGCCGGAACAAATTCGGCGCCGTACAGTTCCGAGGCCTGCCGGCGGGCGGCATTGACGGCCTCGTCGCTGAGTGCGGAGGAATCCGTACGCATGTAGGTGATGTAGCCGTTTTCATACAACCGCTGTGCCACCTGCATGGTGCTCTTGGAGGAGAAGCGCAGCTTACGTCCCGCCTCCTGCTGCAGGGTCGACGTCGTAAACGGTGCGGCCGGGCGGCGGGTGTAGGGCTTGTGTTCCATCGAACGGACGGTGAAATCGGCACTTTCCAGCGCCGCCGCTATGGCCTTGGCTGATTCTTCCTTCAGGTGGGCGACATTTTTACCGGTCAGCTCACCGGCGTCATTGAAATCCCGACCGGAGGCAACGCGCTTGCCGTCCAACGCCGCCAACTTGGCCTTGAATGCCTCATTGGAGTTCAACGGCGTGAAGGAACCCGCCAGATCCCAGTAGGAGGCGGACCGGAAGGCCATCCGCTCGCGCTCGCGCACCACCACCATCCGGGTGACCACCGACTGCACCCGTCCGGCGGAGAGCCCGCGCGAGACCTTTCGCCAGAGCACGGGGGAAATTTCGTAGCCGTAGAGCCGGTCGAGCACGCGCCGGGTCTCCTGCGCGTCCACCAGATCCGTATCCAGTTCGCGCAAATTGCCCAGTGCACGCTGCAGGGATTCCTTGGTGATTTCCGCGAAGGTCATCCGGTAGACGGGCACCTTGGGCTTAAGAACCTCGAGCAGGTGCCAGGCGATGGCTTCACCTTCGCGGTCACCGTCAGTTGCGAGGTAGAGTTCATCGGCATCTTTAAGTGCCGCCTTGAGCTCTGCGACTTTCTTTTTCTTGTCCGGTGAGACGACGTAATAGGGCTTGAAATTGTTGTCGAGATCGACGGCGAACTTGCCGATGGACGTCTTTTTCAGCTCCGCGGGCAGGTCTGAGGGCTGGGGCAGGTCACGGATATGGCCGATCGATGCCTCCACCACAAACCCCTCGCCAAGGTATTTGCCAATGGTCTTGCTTTTGGCCGGTGACTCGACGATGACAAGCTTCTTGCCGGTTTTCGCCTTGGCAGCTGTTGCCTTGCTGGGCACGGTACTCCTACATGGGACAGATTAGGTGGGCAGACTCAGCCCCCGAGAGCCTAGTTCACCATATTTTCTCACTCAACGCGCATTCGCCCTCCCAACTGAGTAGCAGCACGTGCACTCAAAACGCGATTTGAGTGCACGTGCTGCTACTCAGTTGGGAGAGTAGGGCAGGAGGAAGCCGTCCAGGATTAAGTTGCGGGTCTCGTGCAGCAACCCGCTCTCAAATTGGGCCGCCCCGTCATTATCCGCACCGCCGTCGGTACTGCCGTTTTCCGCATTTGCGTTATCCCGCCAGTCCAGCAACGTCGCCAGTGCCGCGATGATCTGCCCCACGGTGAGATCTCCATCGCAAACCGAGACGAAACCTGCCAGCTCGGTGCTGAGCAGATTGGTCCGGCGCAGGCCAGCCCCCTGGCGCAGCAGGATCACCCCGGGGTGCTCCGCCCCGGGCCGCTGATGGCGCTCCTCGGTGACGTCCGGGGCTACGATCAGACGGGTCTGCGGCAGGGCGTCCGATGCCAGCCCGGCCAGCCAGTCCGCGCGGTCGACGGCGGCACCCTGGTGCGGGCCGATGGGCTGTTCGATCGGGTGCAGAATTTCCTCGAACCGCCTGATCCGTTCCCCGCCCTGCGGACCGTCCACTGGGGCCGGATGGCGCAGCCAGATCAGCCCGAAACCGATCCCGCTCACCTCGCGGGAAGCGAAGTCGGCCAGATACGCCGCATAGGACTGCCCGTACAGCGCCATGTCGCGGTTCTGTGAAGCATCCTGAAGCCAGGTTTCCGCGTAGTGACCGGGGCTCACTTGTTCGCGCTGGATGACCCAAGCGTCGGTGCCGTCCCCGACCCAGGACTCCGGCGCCGCACTCCAGGACGCGGCGCCGCGAATCTCCCAGTTCCCCAGCAACTGCGCTGTACCGCCCGCGGCCAGCACGCCCGGCAATCCGCGGACCAGCGCGGCAACCAGCTCATCCCCGGCTAGGCCGCCGTCCCGGTAGGTGAACCGGTCTGCGGCATTCTCGGCACTGCTCCGAGGCGTAATCACGAACGGCGGGTTGGAGATCACCAGCTCAAAAGTCTCCCCTGCCACCGGTTCCAGCAGGCTCCCCTGCCGCAAATCGACCCGTGCCTGCAGATTTCCCGGATCGATCCCCAGCTGCGCGGCATTGAGCAGGACGTTGAATCGCGTGAATGCCAACGCCCGGACGGAAATATCCGTGGCCACCACATGCTGTGCGTGCTCCAGCAGATGAAACGTTTGAATCCCGCATCCGGTCCCCAGGTCCAGTGCAGTGTTCACCGGTCTGCGAACGATGCTCTGCGCCAGCGTCAGGGAGGCCTGCCCTATCCCGAGCACGTGATCGCGCCGCAGCACACCGGGGCTCTGGTGCGCGGCAAGGTCGCTGGCCACCCACAGGTCGGTGCCGTTGCTGCCGATCCCGCCGCTCCCCTCGTTCCGCTCGTTGGCTTGGGCGGGCCAACCGTAGGGACGAAGGTCGACGGCGGCCCGCACGGTTGCGCCTGCAGCGTCGGGACCAGCTGGTTCGATCAGGCGCAGCGCCAGCAGCGCGTCCACCCCGGTTTCGGGCAGCGCCGCATTCAGAGATGCCCGGGTGAGAGGCTCCGCCAGCAGCCAGAGTCTGACGACGGCAGCCAATGCGCCGTCGTCGTCCCGGGTTTTCAGCCGCGCCGGCACGGGCTGATCCCGGGCAAACGCCGCGTAGGCTTCCGCCCCCAGCAGCGCTTCGACGCCGTCGACCGTGTACTTCAGCGCCGTCAAGTCCCGTGCCAGCGCGGCCAGAAGCCGAAGGTCATCGCTGGCGGGGGCAGCTGGAATATTGGAGAAATCGCTCACGCCAACCAGTTTATGGGCCGCTGCTGCAGCTAGTTAGCGCAGCCTTGCGGACAGAGCAGCGTGGCCGGATCCTCCGCGCAGGCAGCGCAGTAGAGCGCCAGGTTCCGACAGCTCGGATTGGAGCAATTTTCAAACTTGCTGGTCGGAGCGGCGCACCGTACGCACGCCCCGATGGTCGCCGACTTTTCGCTGAATTCCAGGTGCATGCGCTTGTCGAAGACGTAGAGTGAACCCTCCCAGAGCCCCTCATCCTTGAAAGTTTCGCCATAGCGGACAATGCCGCCGTCGAGCTGGTAGACCTCGTTGAAACCGCGACTGACCATCAGAGAGCTGAGCACTTCGCAGCGAATGCCGCCCGTGCAGTATGTCACCACGGGCTTATCCTTAAGGGCATCATATTTGCCCGAGTCCAGTTCTTTAATGAAGTCGTGAGTGGTCGAAACGTCCGGGACCACGGCATTTTTGAACTTGCCGATCTGCGCCTCAAAGGCATTGCGGCCGTCGAAGAAGACCACATCGTCACCCTTGGCTTCGACAAGGTCATGCAGTTCCTCGGGCAGGAGATGCGTCCCACCACCAACAACGCCGCCCTGATCCACCGTCAGTTCCCCGGGCGCACCAAAGCTGACGATCTCGTCGCGGACTTTCACGCTCAGCCGGGGGAAGTCCTCCGCGGACCCGTCCGACCACTTAACGTCGATGTCTTTGAAGCCGGAATATTCGCGGGTGGTCTTGAGATATGCTTTGACGGCCTTGATATCCCCGCCGACGGTGGCGTTAATGCCGTCAGATGAAATCAGAATGCGGCCGCGCAGACCCAGCTTCTCGCAGAGGGCGCGCTGCCAGAGCCGGACGGCCGCCGGGTCCACGACGGGAGTAAACGCGTAAAAAAGGACAATCCGGTTCAAGGCCACACAATTAAGCGTACGCGGCGCGGGCAAAGCGACGCATGCGGCGGTTGAAAAAGGCCTCTATGCCGCGATAGATCAAGACCAGGGCAGCGACCAGGACCAACCAGAGCAGTACCGCCTGCAGCAGCATCGGCAGCGAAAGCGCGGACAGGACCGGTGCCAGGAATGCAATCACCGCTGGTGGAATCAGAAAGAACACCACCATGGCCAGCAGCAGGCCCAAACCGTCACGTTTGATCCCCGGCACCGAAGTGGCAGTGGGCCACATCCGGGGAAACGGCCCGGAGCCCGCCAGCAGCTTTGCGGTCAGTAGCCCTGCCCCCGTGACGGCACAGAAAACGACGACCAGCAGCACCGTGTTGTCCCGCAGAAACTGCGCGCACAGCTGCAAAGCGGCGATGGAACCGGTAAGGACCAGCAGATAGCGTCGGGGGACGGCGAACGGCTCGGAGGTCCGGTCCATCTGAGGAGTCTTCATCTGTCTATTGAACCAAGCGGGACCAAACGTGACCAAGCAGTCAACGGATTGGTGTCGCCCCGGCCCCGCAGCGAGCGCGGCTCCGGCAGCTGCCGCGTCCTGCTCCGCCCGGCGGGTGGCAGAATACATCAGGTGGCCCTGGATAATTCGCTGATCCCGCTGCTGGGCCGTGGTGCTGCCCCGGAGCAGCTGCAGCATGTGCGGACCATTCCGGCGC
>JBBSSN010000171.1:0-5130 GCA_038242035.1 Actinomycetales bacterium | reverse complement strand
TTGTGGATGGTGTGGAGGAAGAGTTACGGCGGTCATAGCGTGGGGGAAACGCCCGGTCCCATTCCGAACCCGGAAGCTAAGGCCCACAGCGCCGATGGTACTGCACTCGTGAGGGTGTGGGAGAGTAGGACACCGCCGGACCACCATTCAAAAAAGGCCAGGCCCCGCACACCGTGCGGGGCCTGACCCCTTTAACACCCCCAACACCAGACCCCCGACCGGCACGGACACCCCCACCACGGACACCCCACCACGGACACCCCACCACGGACCCTGCGCGGCGAATGCTGCTTTGGGAGTACCCTAAGGGATGCCTAATGACGAGCTGTTCCGTGAGTTATTGGAGGCGCGCGCCGAGCATGCGCGCGGACAAGTCGCCAGGTTGAGCGATGAAATCCGTGAGGTGACTCTCGCTCACCGTGATACGCCTGCAGACGATGAACATGACCCCGAAGGTTCCACTGTTACCTTGGAGCGGGAACGGGACGTGGCGCTGCTGGCTGGCGTTGAATCGCAGCTGACCGACTTGCAGGACGCGCAGGAACGCCTCGCACGCGGAACATACGGTATCTGCGAACGCTGCGTGCAACCGATTCCGCCGGAACGTCTCGAGGTCCGGCCGGAGGCCCGGTACTGCGTCGCCTGCGCGGGGATCCGGGCGCGAGAGCGCTGATATCCCCGTGTCCGCCAGGGTCGGGCCGCAGCGCTGAGGTTCCGGCAGCCAGGGAGATATTCTGAGGGTTCTGCTACGTAAATGAAAGGACGCCGGCCGGCAATGAGTTCGACGCCAATGAGTTCGACGACGACGGCAGAGTCGATGGCGGAGGCAGCGGGTTCATCGGTGGCGGCGGGTTCACCGGCAGAGAGCACGACGGGGCCGAGGCTGGCGATACTTCCGCGGCCTGATGGCAATCTGGCGGCGGCCGCGGCGGCCGGTGGCGGCACCGTGGAACCGCTTTCGGCAATGACTACGGGCCTTATTCTCAGCCAGCGGATTGATGCGTCTGAGCTATCGGCATTGCTGGATGGCCATCCGGGTATCGGCTGGATTCAGCTCCCGTCGGCCGGCGTCGAGCTTTACGCTCCCGCGTTCGAGAGCCATCCAGGCTTGCAGTGGACCAGTGCAAAGGGCGCATTTGCCCGGCCGGTGGCGGAGCATACGCTGGCTCTGACCCTTGCGCTGCTGCGCCGGCTTCCGGAGAGTATTCGGGCCACCAGCTGGGGAGAGGAGCGGGGAAGCTCGCTCTTCGGCCGGCGCGTGGTAATCGTGGGAGCCGGTGGAATTGCGCAGGAGATAATCCGGCTCTTCAAGGTATTTGATACCTTCATCACCGTCCTTCGCCGGGGCAACGAGGCGGTGCCAGGTGCGGACCAGACCATCTCGATGCAGCGTCTGGCCGGGTGGAGGGGCCGGGCAGATGCGCAACCAGCCGCCGAACCAGGCCATACCCTGGCCGATGTGCTGGCAAAGGCCGATGTCGTGGTGCTGGCCGCTGCGCTCACAGCCGAGACGAAGGGGCTGGTTGGGGCCCCGGAGCTGGCTCGGATGAAAGCGGAGTGTATCTTGGTCAACATCGCCCGCGGCGCCCTGGTGGATACGGACGCCTTGCTGGAAGCACTCGCCTCGGGTGCCCTTGCGGGCGCCGGTTTGGACGTAACCGATCCGGAGCCGCTGCCGGAGGGCCACGCACTGTGGTCGGAGCCGAACGCCATCATTACCCCGCATACCGCTGACACCGAAGAAATGGTCCGGCCGCTGATAGCGGCACGGGTGCGGGAAAACGTGCGGCGCTGGGGTGCCGACGAACCCCTGCAGGGCCGAGTCAACGTCAGCGCTGGCTACTGAGGTCCTCGGCTACTGCGAGGACGGCGTCAGATTTTGGTGAGCGCAGAGCCCTTATGCAGGGCGACATGATCCGTGCTGTCGCTTTTGATCTCATACTGCGGATCTTCGGGCGTGCAATGGCGGGTATGGCCGTGGAACATACGGTCTTTCCGGTGGACCTTGACGATCCTGCCGCGGACCTCTCCGGCCTCCGAATTCCAACTGACGTGATCGCCGACGGAAAACTTCGTCGCCATGGGATTCCTCCTTCAGTGTCCGTGTATTAGTGCCGTCCTACCAAACTACCCGCATATTTATGTCCTGCAGGCGCGATGGCGGCCGACAGGGACAGGGTCGGTGGAACCGACTACGCTGTTTTCGGGCTCTATTGAACGGAAAGTGGCGGTGTTGGTGATGGAAATCCTGGCGGTGGTTGTCGGATTGATGCTGGCTACTGTCCTGATGGTGGGCCTGGGCGATCGAATCCGATTGCCGTACCCGGTACTGATGATTATCCTTTCCGCCGGCGCCGCATTTATCCCCGGATTCCCACAGGTCAAAATCGAGCCCGAGCTGATTCTGCCGCTCTTTCTGCCGCCCTTGCTATTTGCCACCGCCCTGAAGTCGTCGTGGTCTGTGTTTCGCGTCCGCTGGCGAAGCATTGTCCTGCTGGCGATCGCGCTGGTCGTCGTGACGACGGCGACCGTGGCGGGAGCCGCGTGGTTGTTGGTGCCCGGGATCGGAATTCCGGCGGCTCTGGCGCTGGGAGCCATGGTGGCGCCTCCTGACCCCGTGGCGGTGGAGTCTGTTGCCGGGAAGGTACGGATGCCCCGGCGGCTGGTCGGGGTGCTGCAAAGCGAGGGACTCTTCAATGACGCCACCGCTATCGTGATCTTCCAGACCGCCGTCGCCGCGGCCATGGCCGGTGAGGAGGTTGGGCCGGGTATCATCGTGTCGTTCCTGCTCGGTGCCGCCGGCGCTGCAGCCATCGGATTGGCCGCCGGCTGGATCACCAAAAAGCTCACGGTGTTTATCACCAACCCTGTAGGGCACAGCGCGGTGACTCTGGTGGTCCCCTTTGCGGTGTATATCGCGGCGGATTCCGTGCACGCCTCCGGCGTGGTCGCCGTCGTCATTACGGCACTGGAGATCAGGCGCGGCAGCCGTGCGGATGCTGCACAGGAAAGGGTCACCTCCAATGCGTTCTGGGACGTGGTGGAGCTGATGGTGACGGGCATCGCGTTTGGCTTGGTGGGGCTGGAGGTGCGTCAGGTTTTCGAGGGTGAGAAGACGAATATTGCAGCCCTTCTCTGGCCGGCGGTACTCATTTGCCTGCTGTGTTTTGCCGTCCGTGCCGCTTGGCTGGCGTTCCTGGTGCTGCCGAGCCGGCGGCGCGGAGCCGACGTGCCGCCGACGAACGCGAGGGACGTGATGGTACTGAGCTGGTGCGGGATGCGCGGGTTGGCAACGTTGGCGCTCGCCCTGGCCTTACCGACGGCGTTACCGGACGGATCGCCATTCCCCGGCCGCGGGCAGATAGTCCTGCTGGCTGTGGCAGTGCTGTTGAGCACGCTGGTTGTACCGGGATTGACCCTGCCGTGGCTGATGAAACAGCTCGGCATGGCGGAATCACCCGAGACGGAAAAGCAGATTGAGCAGGACCTGGCATCGCGCGCGGAGGAAGCGGCGATGGCGGCCGTCCAGTCCTCCGACCTGCTCGACGGGGTGGATGAGGCGAGAATCGAATGGGTCAGGAAACGACTGCTGCAGCTGCATACCGAACTCGCGGGCACGCCCACTGACGCGGTCAAGGGGGAACGCTCCGAATTCCGGGGCTGGGCCATCACCGTCCAGTCCTTGGCCCTGGACGCGGCACGCCGGGAAATGGTGACCGCACGAGGCGAGGCGGGATCGGATCCGTTTGCTGCGGACCGGGTGCTGCACCGGCTGGATCTACGCACCATGCTGGTCCCGGACTAAGGGCTCCGAGTACCCCTTACTTTTGTCCTCCTTCCACCCTAGACTGGCCAGACATCCATACTGGAGCATTAGGGAGACGAGCCATGTCAGGAAACAGAGCAGTTGCCTACGAGGGGACAGGAAAGGTGTCGGTCATCGACACCGACTATCCCACCTTCGAACTCAAAGACGGGCCGGGCGTGGATCCCCGCAACGTGGGCCGCAAGGTTCCCCACGGTGCGATTCTGAAGACGGTCGCGACCAATATCTGCGGCTCGGACCAGCACATGGTCCGCGGGCGTACGAATGCGCCGAAGGATCTGATCCTCGGACACGAAATCACCGGTGAGGTGGTGGAAGTCGGTCCCGGCGTGGAGTTCATCAAGGTCGGCGACATCTGCTCCGTGCCGTTCAATATTTCCTGTGGACGCTGCCGCAACTGCAAGGAGCGCAAGACGGGCATCTGTCTGAACGTCAATCCGGTGCAGCCCGGCGGTGCCTATGGCTACGTGGACATGGGAGGCTGGGTCGGCGGCCAGGCGGAGTACGTGCTGGTGCCGTACGCTGACTGGAACCTGCTGAAGTTCCCGGACCGGGACCAGGCATTGGAAAAGATGATGGACCTGACCATGCTCTCGGACATTTTCCCCACCGGTTTCCACGGGGCCGTCTCGGCCGGTGTCGGGGCTGGCTCGACTGTTTACATTGCGGGTGCCGGGCCAGTGGGGCTGGCAGCCGCAACGAGTGCGCTTCTGCTGGGGGCTGCGGCCGTCATCGTCGGTGATATGAATGAGGACAGGCTTGCCCAGGCCCGCAGCTTCGGCTGCGAAACCGTCGATCTGACCAAGGGCGAGCCGAAGGATCAAATCGAGCAGATCCTGGGTGTGCCGGAGGTGGACTGCGGCGTCGACGCCGTCGGATTCGAGGCCAAGGGGCACGGTAAGGACAGCCGCGAGGCGCCGGCTACGGTACTGAACTCATTGATGGATATCACGACCGCCGGTGGCGCACTGGGCATTCCGGGGCTCTATGTCACGGGGGACCCGGGTGCCGAGGATCAGGCGGCTCAAAAGGGTTCCCTCTCACTGAGCCTTGGTACCGGTTGGGCGAAATCACTCTCCTTCGTGACCGGGCAGTGTCCGGTGATGAAATACAACCGCGGGCTGATGATGGCGATCCTGCAGGACAAGGTTCACATTGCCAACAACGTCAATGCCAAGGCGATCGGTCTTGAGGACGCACCGCGGGGGTACGCGGAGTTCGATGCCGGTGCGGCCACAAAGTATGTGCTGAATCCGAACGGCTATTTGGACGCAGCATAAGCAGCAGCACCAGTAATAGACCAG
>JBBSSN010000170.1:0-5141 GCA_038242035.1 Actinomycetales bacterium | reverse complement strand
TTCCGCTTGAGCGCCGCTCAGCGGCGCCGGCGGGAGACCGCGAGGTCAGTAAAGTTCGTGGAGGCGGCCAGCAGAGTCGCGGCGCCGAGCATATGCAGGCCCACCAATACCGGGGGCAGTCCGGTGAAGTGCTGGGCGTAGCCGATCGCTCCTTGAGCCAGTACAGCAGCCACGAGCAGTATCGCGCCGTGGCGGAGCAGATCCGTGGCTCCGCGCCGCCACAGCAGGACAAGCAGCACCACGGCGCTGATTACCAAAACGTACACGGGCAGCACGTGCATTCGGGTAATGAGATCGGAATTGAGCCCATTGCGGGGGGCATTGGCATCCCCGGCGTGCGGACCGGAGCCGGTCACCATGACGCCGAGCATCACGGCGAGCCCGGTGCATACTGAGGTGACGACGGCGAGCTGGCGGATGGTTTTGGCCGGACGGCGGCGTACCTCAGGCGCACCCGCCCCGGTTCGGCCGTAGGTCCTGTTCACCAGCAGCATTGAAAAGATGACCAGGGCCGCGGAGACCAGGAAGTGCAGCCCCACCACCCAGGGATTGAGCTGCATGAGCACGGAAATCCCGCCAATGACGGCCTGGACGGGAATGCTGGCCAGCAGTCCGAAGGCGAGCCAGAACAAATCCTTGCGTTCCTTGCGCAGGTTCCACAGGAAGACCAGCATCAGGGCCGCAACAAGGGCCAATACGAAGGTCAGCGTTCGGTTACCGAACTCGATGATGCCGTGGATTCCCATTTCCGGCGTGTTCACCAGCGAACCGGCGGTACAGCGGGGCCAGGTGGGACAACCAAGGCCGGAGGCCGTTAACCGGACCGCGCCCCCGCTGACGATCAGGACGGACTGACCGATCAGTGAGGCCACGGAAAGCCGACGCAGCGCGGGGGTGACGCTGCGCGGCAGTCTGGCCCGAAGGCCGCGCCGCTGCGGATGGGTCTGTCCGGTTTTTTCCTGGAAAACGGTCACGATTTCAACTCCACTTGAACCAACGAATTGCCGCTGCGGAGGCCACAACCGACCACCCTAATAAGACTACAACTGCCAAAATATTGAACTGTCCGTGCACCAGCGCGTCGCGCATTGCCTGGCCCAACGCGCCGGACGGTAGGAAATGCACGACGTCGGACACGACGTCGGGCAGGCGGGTGGGCGGCAGCACTATGCCGCCCAAGGCACCGAACAGTATCCACAACAAATTCGTGATGGCCAGCGTTGCTTCCGGGCGCACCGTACCGGCAACCAGCAGACCCAGCGCGGTAAAGGCTACGGCACCGAGCGCGAGCAGCGGGATGCCGAGCAGGACTCCGGCCAGCGGCGGCTGCCAACCCATGAACAGGGCGATGGCGGCGACGACGATTGTCTGCAGCACCAGCACCGCCAGCACGGCCAGCACCTTGCCGGCAATCAGCCCGGCCTTGCCCAGCGGGGTGGTGGACAGGAAACGCAGCACGCCGTAGCGGCGGTCGAATCCGGTGGCAATGCCCTGGCCGGTGAAGGCCGTGGACATAGCACACAGGGCCAGTACTCCTGGCGTGGCAATGTTGATCCGGCTGGCACCAAGTCCATCGAGCAGGGGAGTGACGGCCAGTGCCACCAGGGCCATCAGCGGCAGCACTATCGCCAGTATCAGTTGCTCGCCGTTGCGCAGCATGGTCAGTGTTTCGTAGCGGCCCTGCAGCAGGATCCGCCGGCCCAGGGCCGCCGGCTTCGAACGCGCCGGCAGCGGGCGAGTGGCGGGAAGAGTCATCGAAGCTCCGTTCCGGCGAGGGCCAGGAATACGTCCTCCAGGGATCGTGATGCCAGGTGCAAAGAGGTAGGCATGATGTCCACAGCCGCCCACCATCGGGCGAGTTCGAGCAGATCACTGGGTTCTAACGACCCGGTGACGGAGTAACTCCCCGGCCGCGTCTGGGTCACCGATAGTTCGCGGCGAAGCGCCGCGGCGGGATCGAGCCCCGGCGGCGCTTCAAAGGTAACGGTACGTTGCGCCTCGGCTGACGTCGCCTGGCTGAGCAGCTGGGCGACGGTTCCCGCGGCAACGGTGGCGCCGGCGTCGACGATGTAGACGTAATCTGCAAGTTTCTGCGCATCATCGAGCAGATGTGTGGTCAAAATGATGGCCAGGCCCTCGTCCCGCAGTTCGCGGATCAATTCAAAGACCATCAGTCTGGCCTGCGGGTCCAGCCCGGCGCTGGGCTCGTCCAGAAAGAGGACTTCGGGGTTGCCGACCAGGCTTGCCGCCAGAGCCACCCGCTGTTTCTGTCCGCCGGAGAGCCTGCGGATTGCCGTGTCGGCGAAGGCTCTAATGCCCAGCCGGTCCGCCAATTCATCGACGGAGCGCGGGGATTCATACATTTGCGCCACATGCCGCAGCAGCGGGAGCGGATGCGCGGACGGAGGCAGACCGCCGTCCTGCAGCATGACTCCCACCCGGGCCCGAAGAGCGGCGCTGGGCTTGTCCGGGTCCTCACCGAGCAGCGAGATCGTGCCGCCATCGCGGCGCTGCAGCCCCTGCGCACATTCAATCGTGGTGGTCTTGCCGGCTCCGTTTGCCCCGAGCAATGCCGTCACCTGGCCGAACTGCGCCGTGAGGTACACACCGCTGATGATGCGTTTCATCCGGCCGTCCAGTGCGGGGATCGGACCGACATCGCGGATCAAGCCGTCGATGATCAGGGCGGGGGCGGTGGGTTCTGGCACAGTGCCATTCTACGTGATGTAGTAGACCCGCAGGACAGGCCGGACCGCGCCGGCATCAGCGCACCGTCCAGCGCCGGAGTGGGAAAGACACCATAATCGGGGGATGGGGAAACTTAAAACGCTGGCCGCCGCCGTGTCCTTGCTGCTGGCCGCCGCTGCTCTATCCGGTTGTGACGATGGGAAGACCAGTGCGCAGGCTGCGGCTGCTGAGCTGGCCTCGGCGCTGTCCGCCCTGGACGTCGGCAAAGTCCATTTCAGCAATATCAATGGCTCGGATGCAACCGCGAAAATCGCCGCGGCCACCAAATCGGCACTGCCCGTGCGACCGGACGTCAGCGTTGACAACGTCCAAGTCACCAACGGCTTGGCCACGGCGGCGCTGAAGGTGCAGTGGAAGTTCACGTCCGGCAGCTGGAGTTACGCGACCAGTGCGGCAATGGTCAAGAACGACGGCGACTGGAAGGTTAAGTGGCAGCCGGACGTATTGCTGCCGGGCTTCGACGATGGTGACATTCTGCGGGTGGACATGGCCGCCGGTAGGCGCGCCGATATTCTCGGCGACGGGGGCGCGGTATTGGTGACGGACCGCGCCGTCGTTCGGGTGGGGATCGATAAATCGCGTATTGACGCAA
The DNA here is from genome assembly GCA_038242035.1 of Actinomycetales bacterium. GTDB lineage: Bacteria > Actinomycetota > Actinomycetes > Actinomycetales > Micrococcaceae > Arthrobacter_M. The sequence goes on along the minus strand of JBBSSN010000170.1, from coordinate 1,801 downwards.
CGGCCCAGCCGAACTCGGCGAAGGCTCTGGCCAGCGTGTTGGACCTGGACCCGGCGGCATATGCGCAGCAGGTCGCGGCGGCCGGAAGCGCGGCCTTCGTGGAGGCGCTCGTGCTCCGGGATGATGACTCCAGGACCGTCAGTGATGCCCGGATCGCGGAGATTCCGGGCGCGTCAGCGCTCAAAGATACGCTGGCCCTGGCCCCCACCCGTACCTTTGCCCGCGCCATACTAGGCACAGTAGGGGATGCGACGGCTGAGCTGATTGATAATTCGAACGGCTCGCTCAAGAGCGGTGAGGTGACCGGGTTGTCCGGGCTGGAGCAGCAGTACAACGGACAGCTCAGCGGAACCCCTGGCATCATTGTCAGCCGAATGCGGGCCGCCTCCGGCGAGGACACGGGCAAAAGCCCCAGCGCTTCGGCCTCGCCGACCGGCGGGACGAACGGTACCGCCCAGCAGGGTTCGCAGGAGCAGAAACCGGAAGTTGTCTTTGCCACCGAGCCAACCGCAGGAACACCGGTTAACACGACGCTGAATGTGAAACTGCAGAATCTGGCCGAATCCGTCCTGGCTGACCAGGCGGGAGCCAGCGCTATCGTGGCAATTCGGCCGTCGACGGGGGCTGTTATCGCAGCGGCCAGCGGACCGGGCAGCAATGGATACAACACGGCATTGCTGGGCCAGTACGCGCCGGGTTCGACGTTCAAGGTAGCTACCTCGCTGGCGCTGCTGCGCAAGGGGCAGACCCCTGAAACTCCGCAACAGTGCACACCGACGCTGTCTGTGGACGGTAAATCGTTCAAAAATGCCGGCAGCTACCCCGCCGCCCATCTGGGCAGTATTCCGCTCCGGGATGCCTTCGCGCATTCGTGCAACACCGCGTTCATCTCCAATCAGGCGGCAGTGTCGCAGGGCGAGTTGGCCTCGGCCGCCGCGTCGCTGGGATTGGGTGTGGATTCACAGCTGGGTGCGCCGGCGTTCTTCGGCGCTGTTCCCGAAACCGCAGCGGGAACGGAACATGCGGCCGCCATGATCGGTCAGGGCAAAGTGCTGGTGTCCCCGTTATCCATCGCGACGGTTGCCGCTTCCGTGGCGTACGGAGCACTTGTCCCGCCGAAACTGGTGCTCCCTGCCGCAGACCCGGGTGACCCGCTGCCAGCGACCCCGCAATCGATGGTCCCGACCACGACAGCAACAGCAACAGCAACAGCCCCACCCACAGCAACACCGAAAGTCGGACCGCCGCTCACATCGGCGGAAGCAGCACAGCTGAAGGACATGATGCGAGCCGTGGTGACGAGCGGGCACGCTGGGTTTCTGGCGGAAGTTCCGGTGGCGCCCGTGCTGGCGAAGACAGGCACCGCGGAATATGGAACCGAGCTGCCATTGAAAACGCACGCCTGGATCATTGCGGCGCAGGGCGACCTGGCAGTGGCGGTCTTCGTGGAGAACGGTGACTACGGTTCCGTCTCCGGAGGACCACTGCTCACGGCATTTTTAACCGGTGCGGCCAATTGAGCTCCCGGTCGACCGTCCCGTGGTACGGGTAGGTTTACCTTACTGGCCAGCGGGACTAAATTAGATCATGATTGTGTTGTCTAATATATGGAGTCAAGCGAACTGTCCCAAATCCGGCGCGGTCCCTTGATTCAGCAGTATTTGATCCAGCCGTTTTGATCCAACCGTTTTGATCCAGCCCGGAGTGGAGGTGTTTCGTGAGTTTGCCAGCTAGCCACCCTCCGGTCGTGCCGCCTCGCGGGTACAAGTCCGGACCGCTGACCGAAAGTGATGAACGGACC
>JBBSSN010000169.1:0-5154 GCA_038242035.1 Actinomycetales bacterium | reverse complement strand
TGAGCACGGCGGCTTCGCTGATTCCAACGTCCTTGGTGGCGGTGAGCAGGGTCAAATTCCCATCCTGCGCCATCGCCTTCAAATGGTCCAGCGCGGCAGCGCGTGCCGGTTCCTGGAGCTCTCTGCGGAAGCGCCTGGCGAGTTCGTCGCATTTGTCCGGGTCATGGGAGTACCACTTGCGCAGCTCGGCCAGGTCCGCTTTGTCCTTGGACCCTCCCCGCGGCCAGATCCGGTCGACCAGAACCCGTGCGCCGTCGTCGCCCTTCGTTTCCTCGTAGATTCTGCGGTACTGCACCTTCGGCTTCGCTGCCATGCCTCACTCCTGCGTGTCCGGTCCTTCGCCTGGTCTCATTATGCTCCCCGGCATTATGCTCTCCGGTATTATGCTCTCCGGTATTGTGCTCTCCGGCGGGGCCGAACATGCACCGGCGCGGATTACTGTGCGTTGTTGCCCAGGGTTACCTTCAGTGTCTTGGTGTCCTTGCCGCGCTGCACCACGACGTCGACCTGGTCTCCCGGCTCCTTTTGCCGGATGGCTGCCGTCAGATCGAGGGCGTTGCTGATCTTCTTTCCGGCGAAGCTGACGATGATGTCGCCGGGCTGGATACCAGCCGCTGCGGCCGGCCCACCCTTGGGCACATCCAGGATCAATGCACCTTCGGTCACGGCGAGGTTAAAGTGTTGAGCCACCTGCGGGGAGATGTCCGTCGGAATCACACCCAGGACAGCGTGCCGGACCTTTCCATTGGCCAGCAACTGGTCCGCCACCTCGGTGACAGTGGTGGCGGGAGTGACAAACCCGATTGCGACCGCTCCCGAGCTCGGCGGCAGATATGCCTCAGACAACCCGATGACTTCTGAGTTGCCGTTCACCACGGCCCCGCCTGAATTGCCGGGCGAGATCGGAGCGTCCGTCTGAATCAGGTCCGTAATACCCTGCGGGGACTCGGCCGACGCCGGCATATTGCGGTGCAGCGCGGAAATGATGCCGGCTGTTACGGTTTCAGCCAGTCCCAGCGGGCTGCCGAGCACTACAGCCAGGGATCCCACCTCGGGGACGCCGGAGGAGAACGTGGCGGCCGGAAGATTAGACCTGTGGGCCTTGATGACCGCAACGTCGCTGACATTGTCGACGGCGATCACGTCGGCCTGCACCTGCGTTCCGTCCGCGAACTGGACCTGGACGGTGCTGAACGGCTGCTTCTGTTGATCCTCCACGACGTGGGCGTCGGTGACGATGGTCCCGTCCGCGTGATAGACCACCCCGCTGCCCAGGCCAATGGAGGACCTAATGGTCACCACGGACGGCTCCACCGCTTTGACGATACCCGGCACCGCGGGAAGACCTGCGCCGGCGGAACCGCCACCGGAGGCGCCGGCTGAACCGCCACCGGAGGCGCCGGCGGTACCGCCACCGGAGGCGCCGGCGGTACCGCCCCCCCCGCCTCCGGGTGTTGCCGAATCAGCCGCAGCTGATTGGCTCGCTGACGTCTGGCTGGCTGCGGGGCTACCGGTGCATCCCGTCGCCGTGACAAGGGTTGCAGAACTGAGCACAACGGCACCAACTACGCGCAGATACTTTTTCACGGAGGGTTCCTTTCGCTTTTCTTAGGTCCAAGGGATCGCGGTAAGCGTCAGACATGCAGCATCGCCCAAGAGCTTCCTGCCCGATTCGGTGAGCGGGACGAAGGGTACGCTGGCGCTATCCGCGCCGCCGGCGACCCACTCCACCGCGTTGGAGAGCTGTTCCTGGCCGGCTATCCGGCCGTAAAGTTCGCTGTTCCACTGCCAATGCGCCTCCGGCAGACCGGCGCTGTCCCGCGGCCCTATGTCCAGAATCAACGTGTCTTCCCAATCGCCGACCTGTTCCAGATGATCCCCGAACCCGAGGATCCCTCCGGTCTCATCCAGTGAGGTCACGCTGATATCCAACGCGTACCGGCACCCGTTCGCCGCCTCGGGCTCCAAGAAGAGCGTGACCAGCGGTACCGGGGAGTCCGGCGTCGAAAGCTGCCTGGCCTCGGCATTGATATCCACCGGGCAATAGTGGGCGGTGGTCTGCTCGTGCAAAAGCACCGGGATGCCACGCACCGCCAGACGAACGTCAGCCTGCCAGACACGGTCCTGAAGTTCCGCCGGAACCAGGCCGCGCAGTCCGACCTCCAGCCGCAGCCCACCAAAAAAGAAACACTTGAGATTTTGGTACGTTTCCTCGGAATTGATCAGCCCGTACCTGCCGCTGTGCGATCGATGAACGTAGGCACGGGCCGAACCAACAACGTAGGCGTTACGGATAGCCACCAAGCCGTCGCTTTGCACCCCCATGACCACGGTGGAAAGCCCGTTGGCGACGGCATAGTCCGCGGAGTCCGTTCCAACGATGCTCAGTACCCGGCTGGCGGGAAACGGCCCCACCATCCGCCGGGGGTCCCACTGCCCGGTGCGCGGATCGACCCCGGCATCTGCGGGGGCGCCGGCTGGGAGCATGTATTCGCGCATGTGGTCCGGGCTGAAAATGTTCGAGCCATCGGGCCCGAACTTGTCCATCAGCCAGCCGCCGATGCCGCCGCCAAGCTGTGGATCGATTCCGCCATGCGGCGTGCCGGCGGTACACAACTTGGATACCGCCTCTTGCGGGTCCGGCATCAGCCGTTGCAGCGCCGTCCGGCAGATCAGGCCGCCCATCGAATGCGCCACCAGGTTGACCCGCGGGTTTCCGGATGTCTTGGACCGCACCAGTGAAATGAACGAAACGAGGCCCTGTGCAGAAGTGCCGATGTCGTACGGCTTGGGTTCGTTCCCGAACGAGCCGGACTCCTCATCGTAAAACCGATAGATCCACACCGAGTCCGGGGGAAGTTCTCCGGGACCGGCCGAAAGCAGGACCTGCTGCTGACTGCCGCCCACCCGGACGTGGTAACCCTGCTCATTAATCAACCGCAGCAGGGGGCCTTCGAACTGATAGAACCGTGGCTGTCCCCCGGCGCCAACGCGGATGTGCGTCGAGCCCTCGTTCAACCCATAAAACGGATCGTCCACCGCAACGTCGATGGCACCCTGACCTCCCGCGAAGCCGCGGACAAAGATAATGGGAAGCCGCTCAGTCATCCGCATCCACCATCCTGCATCGCGCCCAAGCCATATGCGGGGCTATGTCAACATTGTGGCACCGGGAAGCTAAAACGTATACCGGTTTTGGGAATTTCCGGAGGCACCCGTTTTAATCATCCGACGATCCTCCTGGCCGCGTCGAAGCTCACATGCGCCGACAGCAGCGGCACATTGGGATCCGTCAGCTCGTCCAAGGGGACGGGCCTGTCCGCCGCACCAGCGGCGTCCCCGGGTTCCTGCGCAGCGTCTTTGTGCTCCATGCGGATGCCCTTGCACCTGGGCGGCCATGATTGACTAGTGTCACATCACAGGGAGGAATACCGATGACCAGCTGCTGCAGTCCCGGCACCGCCGCAAACGCACCCGCACGGGCCGCCGTCGAGCCTCATCCGGCAGAAGCCCTGGCCGCACCAACCACTCGTCCCGCTCCGGCCGGCACCGGCGCCCGGCACGACGTACGGCTCCCCGGGGGGACGTTCGCGATGGGCGATCCGTTCGATGAGGGCTACGACGGTGATGGCGAAACACCCGTGCACCAGGTGCACCTCGCTGCCTTCAGCATCGCCGCCAGCACCGTGACCAACACTGAGTTTGCAGAGTTCGTTTCGTCGACGGGCTTCCACACCGAATCGGAGCTCTTTGGCAGTTCCGCCGTCTTCCACTTGGCCGTCCAGGCACCCCGCGCGGACATCCTCGGCTCCGCCACGGGAACGCCATGGTGGCTCAACGTCCGCGGCGCAGACTGGTCTCATCCGGCGGGGTCGGACTCCCGGTGGCAGGACATCCCGGACCACCCGGTCACCCAGGTGTCTCATAATGACGCGCTGGCCTACTGCGCCTGGGCCGGCCGCCGGCTGCCGACCGAGGCGCAATGGGAATACGCGGCGCGCGGCGGCAGCCCGGACCGTCGCTATCCGTGGGGTGACGCCCTGGTCCCGTCCGGAGCCGACGGCCGGCCGGAGCACCGCTGCAATATCTGGCAGGGAACCTTCCCTACCGAGAACACCCTTGACGATGGCTACCTCACCACGGCCCCCGTGTTCAGCTTCGACGCCAACGGCTTCGGGTTGTACCAAACCAGCGGCAATGTCTGGGAATGGTGCGGCGACTGGTTCCTGCCCAAGTACTACAAAACATGCGCAGCAGCGGGAACCGTTACCGACCCGCCGGGGCCAACCATCGGGCGCGGGAGAGTGATGCGCGGGGGCTCCTATCTGTGCCACGAGTCCTACTGCAACCGCTACCGGCTGGCCGCCCGCAGTGCCAATACGCCCGATTCCGCCAGCGGGAACTGCGGCTTCCGGACGGCGGCAGTGGAACCGGACGACGGCGGATCCGCCACCTCGGGCGCTGAAGGCACCGGTTCGGGCGAATCCGCCACGGCAAAGCCGCCCGGTGACAAGCGGCTGTGAGAAAAGGGAACCCATGGTGACGCGCCCCAATGTCATATTGATCTGTGCCGATCAGTGGCGCGGCGATTGCCTGTCTGCGGCGGGTCATCCGCACGTCCAGACCCCGCATTTGGATCAACTGGCCGGCAACGGCACGCGGTTTGCCAACGCGTACTCGGCCACCCCCAGCTGCGTACCGGCACGGGTGGCTCTGTTCACCGGACAGTCTCAGGAGCGGCACGGCCGGGTGGGCTACCAGGAGGGCGTTCCTTTCGACGTGGCGCACCCAGTCACCCTTCCTGGTGAGTTTAGGAAGGCCGGCTATCAGACCCAGGCGATCGGGAAGATGCACGTCTACCCGGAGCGAAGCCGGGTCGGCTTCGACGATGTACTGCTCCATGACGGGTTCCTGCACGCCGCGCGCCGCGAACACAAGCTTAACTTCAAGTTCTTCGACGACTACGTTCCATGGCTGCGCCGCCAACCCGGTGTCAGCCCGGACGAGGAATACTTCGATCACGGTGCCGGATGCAATTCCACCATTGCCCGCCCCTGGGATAAGGACGAGCGGCTGCATCCAACCAATTGGGCCGGTTCGGCCGCGGTCGATTGGCTCTACCGGCGGGACCCTACGGTGCCGTTTTTTCTGTAC
>JBBSSN010000168.1:0-5164 GCA_038242035.1 Actinomycetales bacterium | reverse complement strand
CTCGCCCAGTGCCGTACCCGTGGCGCCGTAACCGGTCCCGCGGAAGGTCCTGCCGTCTTCCAAAATCAGCAAGGCGGCGGTTGGGGATGTGCTCTGTTCGGGTTCAGTCATTCTCGTTCTTTCCGGTATCGGCCTGCTCGGAGTCATTTACAACGGCGTCATTCTCTACGGTGTCATTCTCAGCCCTGTCCTTCACAGCCCTGTCCTTCACAGCCCCGTCCTTCACAGCCCCGTCCTTCCCAGCCCCGTCATTCCCAACGGGGGCAAAGTCAGTCAAGGTGGTGAGCAGCGGGGTTTTCGCTGCGGCATTTCGGGTACGGAAGCCGGTGTCCACCGGATGTCCGCCGAGCCGCCAGGACAGGACAATGAGCCCGTCCCGCTCGACAAACTTCCCGGCCATGCCGCTTTCGGTTCTGGCGCCGCTGTAACTGTCTTGAGGGATGAAGACGTCCGGCGCTCCCGAGCGGCTAATCAAAATACCCTCCGGATGCACCGTCAGAACGGCGTTGCTGCGGATGCCCAGGCCGTGCACCGCCAAGCGGTCCAGCCAGTCTCCCTCCGTCGTCGTCACGACGTACTGCCCTTCCGCGCTGGCGACTGCGGCGGAAAGCTGCTGAGGCACAACAGGCAGCGGGGCAATGCCGGCCTGGCGCTGGAGCCGATGCCGCCACCCCAGCCAGAGCAGCGCAAAAATCACCAGTACCAGCGCGACCGCCAGCAGCGTCGGAAACAGCCTGTCCATCAGTGTTCCCACCCGGTATTGCGCGGATCGCCCGGCCGGGACGGGCTGTTGAGCTTGCCGTCCAACACGGTCGGGTGCCCCCGGTAAAAGGTGGCGACGACGGCACCTGGGAGAACGCGTCCGCTAAACGGCGAATTGCGTCCCTTGGTTGCCATGGCCTGCGGGTCCACCCGCCAGCGCGCTGCCGGATCGACCAGCACCAGATTCGCCGGCTCACCGACAGCCAGCGGACGTCCCTGGCCTGCGAGCCGGCCGATCCTGGCCGGGGCTGCGGAAGTGACACGGGCGAACCCTTCCCAGTCCATCAGCCCGGATTCAATCATGGTGTGCTGCACCACCGAGAGCGCTGTTTCCAAGCCGGTCATCCCCATCGCGGCCTGAGCCCATTCGCAGTCCTTGGCTTCACTCGGATGTGGAGCATGATCCGTGCCGATGACATCGATGGTGCCGTCCGCCAGCGCCGCGCGCAGCGCTGCGACATCCTCTTCGGCGCGCAGCGGAGGGTTCACCTTGTACACCGGGTTGTAGCTGCGGACCAGCTCCTCGGTCAGCCACAGGTGATGCGGCGTCACCTCGGCCGTGACCTTAATACCCCGTGCCTTAGCCCAGCGGATCAATTCCACCGAACCGGCGGTGGAGACATGACAAATGTGCAGCCGCGAATCAACATGCTGGGCCAGCAAAACGTCCCTGGCAATAATCGATTCCTCCGCCACCGCCGGCCACCCGGCCAGCCCCAGCACCGCGGAGACCTTGCCCTCGTTCATCTGGGCGCCCTCGGTCAGGCGGGGTTCCTGCGCATGCTGGGCAATGACGCCGTCGAAGGCCTTGACGTATTCCAGCGCCCGACGCATCAGCACCGGATCGCTCACGCAGATCCCGTCGTCGGAAAAGATCCGCACCCGGGCACGGGAATCCGCCATGGCACCCAATTCGGCCAGCTGCTTGCCGGCAAGCCCTACGGTAACTGCACCCACCGGGCGTACATCCACCCAGCCGGCATCGCGGCCCAGGCTGAATACCTGCTCCACCACCCCTGCAGTGTCGGCCACCGGAGAGCTGTTCGCCATGGCGTGCACGGCGGTATAACCGCCCAGCGCGGCGGCACGGGATCCGGTTTCCACCGTTTCCGCATCTTCCCGGCCCGGCTCCCGCAGATGGGTATGCGGATCGACCATCCCCGGCAGCGCGACCAGTCCGTCAGCGTCAATCACCGTAGCCGAGGCGGCGCTCAGCCCGGAACCGATCTCAACAATCCGGCCGTCCTGCACCAGCAGATCCGTCCGCGCTTTGCCCAGCGGTGAGGCACCCCGGATCAGGTAGCGGGCCGTGGCTTCAGGTCCGGCCTGGCCTGCCGTTTTCTGTGCTGTCATCGGGCATTCTCTCCGGTTTCATCGGCGCGGGTGTTCGGAAGATTGTCTACTGAGATGCTCGGGGACTGCAGCCGGGCTACGGGGTCACGCAGATCCCCGGACAGCAGTAGATACAGCACCGCCATCCGGACGGACACGCCGTTTCGCACCTGCGCCAGCACGGTGGAACGGGAGGAATCCGCTGCCGCTGAGGAGATTTCCAAACCGCGGTTCATGGGGCCCGGATGCATGATGATCGTGTCCTTCATCCCGAGCGTGTCCAGCCGCGCCAACCGTGCATCGTCAAGACCCCAGCGGCGCGAATACTCCCGGGTGGACGGGAAGAACGACGCGTTCATCCGCTCGGCTTGGACACGTAGGACCATAATCGCGTCCACGCCTGACTCGAGCACCGAATCCAGGTCGTAACTGACCGCGCACGGCCACTGCTCGACGCCGACGGGCAGCAGGGTGGGCGGCGCCACCAGGGTCACCTCGGCGCCCAGAGTCTGCAGTAACCAGACATTGGATCTCGCGACCCGTGAATGCAGGACATCCCCGGCGATCGCGACCCGCAGTCCGGACAGATTGCTGCCGGTCGAATCAGCCCCGTTCAACCGGGCCAAGTGCCGGCGCATGGTGAACGCGTCCAGCAGCGCCTGCGTCGGGTGCTCGTGGGTGCCGTCCCCTGCATTGATCACGGCGGCGTCGATCCATCCCGATGTCGCCAGCTGCGCCGGTGCACCGGAGGCCCAGTGCCGGATCACCACAGCATCCGCGCTCATGGCTTCCAGAGTCTGCGCGGTATCCTTCAGCGACTCACCCTTCGAAACGGAAGAACCCTTGGCTGAAAAGTTAATGACATCCGCTGAAAGACGCTTGGCGGCTGCCTCAAAGGAAATCCTGGTCCGGGTGGAATCCTCGAAAAAGAGATTCACCACAGTACGTCCGCGCAGGGCCGGCAGCTTCTTTACTTCGCGCTCGCCGACCGCTGCCATTTCCTCCGCCGTGTCCAGAATGCGAATTGCGTTCGCCAGGCTCAGGTCCTGGGTGGACAGCAGGTGCCTCATAGGCCTGCCTCGATGACGACCTCATCCGAACCGCTCCAGCCGGAGCCGGCGGCGTCGGTCTCTTTCAACCGGACCCGGACCTTCTCGGCTGACGCCGTCGGCAGGTTCTTCCCCACATGATCGGCGCGGATGGGCAACTCCCGGTGTCCGCGATCGGCCAGCACGGCCAGCCGTACCGCGCGTGGCCTGCCAAGGTCCACCAGCGCGTCCAGCGCGGCGCGGATCGTACGGCCTGAAAACAGAACGTCGTCCACTAGGACAACCACTTTGTCGTCGATCCCCGCAGCCGGAAGCCTCGTCCGCTCGGGGGCCCTGGTCGGCTGTCTTGCCAAGTCGTCGCGGAACATTGTGACATCCAGCTGGCCGACGATGGCGATGGCATCAAGGCTGTGGTCCGTTGCCGCAAGCTTGGCCGCCAAGCGCTGCGCCAGCGGATAACCACGGCGGGGAATGCCGAGCAGAATCAGATCTTTGGAGCCTTTGTTGGCTTCCAGAATTTCGTGGGCTATACGAGTGAGTGCACGGTCGATATCCGCTGCGCTCATGACGACGCGTGACGCGCCTGCAGCAGCTGCTTCAGGACTCATGTCTCGCCTCCCCCTTCCCCGCCTCACTGGACGGAATTAAAAGGATCATTGCATGCCAAAACTATCACAACGGCAGCTGCCGGCGGTCAGGGCGGCGGCCCTCAGCGATCAGGGCGTGGGCATGCCACCGTTCACGTTCAAGGTCTCCCCCGCAACGTAGCTCGACTCCGAGGAGGCGAGGAACACATAGGCCGGTGCCAGTTCCGTAGGTTGTCCCGCCCGGCCAAGCGGGGTGGACTTGCCGAACTCGGGCAGAGCCTTCTTGGGCTGGCCATCGGATACCTGCAAGGGCGTCCAGAACGGTCCGGGGGCCACAGCGTTAATTCGGATACCCCGCGGAGCAAGCTGCTGGGCCATCCCCTTGACAAAGTTGTTAATGGCAGCTTTCGTCATCGCGTAATCGATCAGATCCTTCGACGGCAGATAAGCATTCACCGATGTGGTGGCAATAATTGACGAGCCGGGCTGCAGGTGCGCCAGCGCCGCCTTGGTGATCCAGAACAGCGGGTACACATTGGTTTTGAAGGTCTGGTCAAACTGCTCGTCGCTGAGTTCCTCCAGCCGCTCACAGGCGATCTGTTTCCCGGCATTACTGACCAGAATGTCCAGACCACCGAGTCCATCCACAGCCTTTTGCACCAAATCCCTGCTGGCTTCGGCGTTGCTGATATCCCCAGGGAGAGCGACAGCAGTTCGGCCACATTCCTCGATCAGCCGGACTATTTCCTTGGCATCGGGCTCCTCCGCCGGCAGGTAGGACAACGCGACATCGGCACCTTCCCGAGCGAAAGCTATGGCCACCGCCGCGCCGATACCAGAGTCCGCGCCGGTAATCAGAGCGCGGCGACCGTCCAGCCGGCCAGTACCGCGATACGATTCCTCACCTCGGTCAGTACGTGGCTCCAGCTTCTGATCCCGACCCGGTTCGGGTTGATCCTGCTCCGGCGGGCTGATGGACGGGTACCTCGTCGTGGGATCCTGAAAAGTGTACTGGTCATTAGCCATAAGACTCTCCTTTCGTTTCATCGTCGGAGCACGAATAGCGTTGCACCGTCTTCAGTAGAGGCGTCAACAGAGGTTTTGGCAATACCCAAAGCCTACTTACTACCCTAGGCAGGTACGCTTCCGGCGGCAAGAACGGTCCGCGTTGCCGTCGCCCGCATTACCCGCCCGCAGACCCAAACTCCCGCACCAAAACGTCTTGTACGGCTTTAAGCTCGTCATAGGCAATCACCCATTCCCTTCCGCTGGGCGGAAGGGAATCGTCGGCAGTGGACGCCTGGGCATCCTGTTCGGCTATTGCGCGCCGGAAATCAGCGGCGCTTTGCCGCTCCGTCTCCGCCGCGAGTTGTACGGCTTCTTCAAGGTCGGATTTGTTCATGCCCTCAGGCTCCCACACTGGCGCCCGGTGCG
>JBBSSN010000167.1:0-5173 GCA_038242035.1 Actinomycetales bacterium | reverse complement strand
GCGCGGCGGCCGCTTCGATCCGTTCCCGGGTGTGGACGCTGACCCGCCCGGGCGTGGAGAGTGCCCGGGATACGGTGGAGGCCGCAACGCCGCACAACGCCGCAATGTCATTGATAGTGGCCCGCCGTTGTGGAGCGCCGCGCCGCTGCACGGCGTCACCAGCGGCCGTGCTCATGCCGGTTCCTTTGCCGTTTGGTGTTTGGGTTTCCTGTCGGCGGGACTATTTCACGCCCCCGGCGGTGAGGCCGCCGACCAGATACCGCTGGAAGATCAGGTACAGCAGCACCACGGGCACGGCACAGACCAGGGCCGCGGCCATCATCTGACTGTAGACCGGAATTGCTCCGCCCTCCTGACCGGCGCTGAACACCTGCAAGGCGATGGCCGCCGTCGCCGTATCGGGCCGGGTAAGGACGGAGGCGAACAATACGTCATTCCAGCCGAGCAGAAAGGCGAAGATTCCGGACACCACAATGCCCGGCCAACTGAGCGGAATGATGATCTTGAACAGAATGCCCAGATTCGATGCGCCGTCAATGCGTGCTGCTTCTTCCAATTCCCGTGGAAGCCCGCGCAGATAGGTCACCATGACCCAGGTAGAGAACGGCAAGGCAAAAGTCAGGTACGCGATGAATAGTCCCCAGCGGCTGCCGATCACGGAAATGCCGAAGTACGTTCCGGCGGAGGAGAAGAGCACGAATACCGGCAGCACCATCAGCGTTCCCGGAATGCTCTGCAGACCGAGGAGCCCGCGCAGCACGGTCAGCCGGCCGAAGAAGGTAAACCGGACCAGGACGTAGGCCGTCCCGATGGCGATGACGGCCGAAACAACTGCCACGGACCCGGCAACAATCAGGCTGTTCGTGATGCCCCTGCCCAGCCCAACGGTGGTCCAGATCTTCGTGTAGCTTTCGAAGGAAAACTGGCTCGGCCAAAATTCCCCACCCGCCACGCCGGCGTCCGTATTAAGGGAGGCCAGGAAGATGTATGCGATCGGAACCAGCACCAGCAGGCACAGCAACGTCGTCAGAACAGCGATCAGCGGTGTTGGCATCAGCCGCGTGACTTGGGCGCTGCGGCCGGTTCGCGCGGATACGCGTTGTTTTTTACTGCGGAGTTGTTTCTCGCTTAAGCGCGTGCTCATTTTTTGACTCCATCCTCGTGGACGTCCAGCTTGACCGCCCGCAGATAAATAAACAGCGGAATGAGAATCAGGATCAGCGATACCACTGCCATCGCGGCACTGAGACCGAACCGGAAGCTCTGGAAGCTGGTCACATAGACCAGAATCGGCAGTACATTGACGTCCGCCGGAGCTGGTGCGCCGAAGAGCACGAACGGCAGGGTGAAGTTGTTGATGTGGTTCAGGGTGCCCAGCAGGAAGGCCAGCGAAACCGGGCCCTTCAGATACGGGAAGATCACGTAGCGCAGCTTGCGCCACCAAAGGGCGCCGTCCAGGGCAGCGGCCTCATGGACCTCGTGGTCCACCGATTGCAGGCCTGCAAGCGCGAGCAGATAGATGAAAGGCCACGCCGCCCAGATCTCCACCAGGATCAGCGTCCAGTACGACTGCGGGCCGTTCAGCCACAAGCCGCCATCGATCCCGACATTATGCAGCACCTTGTTGACGATTCCGTCCGGCTGCAGCATGGTCTTCCAAACGGTGGCTACCACGAAGGACGGCAGGACGTAAGGAATCAGGAAGATTGCCCGGACGACGGCGCGTCCCCGGTAGGCGTTCTGCGTCACCACCGCAGCGGCCACCCCGAGGGGGACGGTTACCACCGTGGAAATGATGGCGAACGAGACACTGATCCAAATCGCGCGCAGCAGTTCGGTCTTGGTGATCGCCTCAATGAAGTTTTCGACTCCGATGAACGGCGTGCTGAGCCACTTGCGCAGGGTGTATTGATCGAGATCAATAACGGACATGTAGATGCCCAGTGCCAGCGGGATGAGGATGACCAGCGTCATCAGCAATCCGCCGGGCGCCAACAGCCAGAGCGGCCGGTTCCGTTCGGTTACGCCCTTACGTTTCCTACTCTTCCGCGGAGGGCCGTCACCGGCGGACCGCCCGGGGGCGGTCCGCCGGTTCTTGCGTGTTGCCTCAATCGACACTGTGCTTCCTTACGCCTGCAGTTATTTCCGATGCTTCGCTGGCTGGTTTACTTTGCCCGGTCCAGGGCCGCTTGGGACTTGGACTGGGCGTCCTTGAGCCGGGAGGAGAGATCAGAATCGCTGACGGAACCAGCGGCCAGATCCGGAATGGACTGGACGGCGACGTTGGTCAGGGCCAGCTGCACATCGCCCCAGGCGCCGCTGAACGGCGTCGCCACCGATTTGGCAGCGGACTCCAGGGCGGGAGCAACCATCGGATCGTTGTTCAGAGCCTTGGCGGCGTCCGCGTTTGTCGGCAGTTCCCCAAAGATCGAGTAGTAATCGGACTGGGCATCCTTTTCCGTGATCATCTTGATGAACGCAAAGGCCAGGTCCTTTTGCTTGGAGTAGTCGGCGACCACCAGATTGTCGCCGGAGAGGATGCTGGCGGCTTCAACGCCGTCGGGAGGCCGGCTGGTGGCTCCGGGTGGGATCATGGGCATCAGTGCGTACTTGTACTTGCCTTTCACCGCCGACTTATCCAAGGTGGGGATGCTCAGCGGAGAGGTCATCGGGAAATACGCGGCCTTACCCGCGGCGAACGCGGCCAGTGCCTGCGCGTTGCCCCAACCGACGGACGCCGGGTCCACCGAGTGATCATTCGTCAGCCAGCCGAAGTAGGTTTCGTAGGCCTTTTTGACGGTTGGATCATCGATCTTCACACTCTTGCCGTCGATCAGCTTGTTGCCGGCCTGGATAGACATGCCCCAGATGAACTTCCAGGGGTCGAAGTTGTCCTTGTAGGCGATAGCCAGGCCGTATTGATCGCCGGACGTCAGTTTTTTGCCGTGCTCGGAGAATTCGTCCCACGTTGTCGCCGGCTTGTCGATGCCGGCGTTCTGCAGGAGCTCGGTGTTGTAGGCCATCACAAAGGGACGGCTGACGAACGGAATACCGATTTGGTTCTTATCATCGGGTCCGGAGATACCCAGCGACGCGGGAACGAACTTGTCCTTGCCGCCGATCATGTTCCACTCGGCATCGCCGAGCTTTACGAACGCACCCGTCGAGTATGCGGTGGGAGTGAACGTTGTGCCCAGACCGTAGACATCCGGACCCGTTCCCGAAACCACCGAGGTCTGAATGCGGGTCATTTCGTCGTTAGCAGTAGGGAAGGTTTCCCACTGGAGCGTAGCTCCGGTTTCCTGTTTGAACTTATCGGCGGTCTTCTTGAACCAGGCCTGCTGTTCCTGCGGGTACTGCGGTTTGGTACTGAACAGAACGGTCAGTGTCTTGCCCGTGCCATCCACCTTGCCGTTACTGCCGGTGCTGGAGCTCGTGCTGTTCCCGCCGCAGGCTGCCAGGGCCAGCGACAACGCTCCGGCCCCTCCCACCGCGGTAAGAAACTTCTTTCTGGTTATTTCCACCGTGTTCCTCCTCGAACTGACCCTGTGGCGCGGAGTGATCCCGGCCACATCGATGCTGGTAATGAGCCAGACTCTACCCAGTGCGGCAAATAGTGCGCAATGAGTTGCCAAAAATTTGCCAAAGGTATTGGATAAAGTCCTACAGCGGATACTTTCCGCCCGGAGAGGGCATCGGCGTGAGCATAGATCGGACGCAGAAGCGGGCAACTATTCATGACGTCGCAGCCCGTGCGGGGGTGGCGACATCCACCGTTTCCCGCGCACTGTCCGACCCGGGACGGATCAGTGCCGGCACCAGGGCACTGGTCCTGGCTGCTGCGGGCGAGCTGGGATACGTGCCCAATTCGCGTAATCGTCCGGCACCGGGTGCGAGAACCGGAGCGGTGGCCCTGCTGGTTCCGGACATCACCAATCCGTTCTATTTCGACATCATCCACGGGACGCAGGAGCAGCTCAAGGCCGCCGGCTATACCCAGCTGCTCGTTGACACGGAGGAATCGGCCGACGTCGAACGCGCAGCGTTGGAGTCCATGATGACGGCTGCCGACGGTGTGATTCTCGCGGCCTCCCGGCTCCCGGACGCGATTCTGGCCGAGGCCGCGACACGGATCCCTTTAGTGACGGTTAACCGCAACTACGCCGTCGTCCCCACCGTGCTTATCGATACCACCATGGGTGTCCAGCAGGCGGTGGAACATCTGGTGTCGCTCAATCACGTCCGGCTTGCCTTCATCTCCGGACCGGCTAAATCCTGGACCAACCAGTGGCGCTGGCAGGCGTTCGAAGCGGCGGCGGCCCGGCACGGCGTCCAGGCGCTGCGGATCGGACCCTATGCGCCGAAACCGACGTCCGGGGCGGCCGCGGCCGATGCCGTGCTGATCACCGGTGCCACAGCGTGTGTGGCCTTCAACGATCTGCTGGCCATCGGAATGCTGCAGCGCTTTATTGCCCGGGGGGTCAACGTTCCCGCCGATATCAGCATTGTGGGCTGTGATGACATTTTCGGTGCGAATTTCTGCAATCCCCCGTTGACGACCATTACCGCGCCGATCGAGCAGGCGGGCCGGGCGGCCACCAGCATGCTGCTCGCCAGGATCGCCGGAGGCTCGCCCGCTGGACACCAGATGACCCGGTTGCCGACGCATCTGACGGTCCGGGAGTCGACCGGCGTCCGCCCCAGCTAAGCGGCATTTCCGGCCCCCATGGAGCAGCCTGATTAGAGCCATCAACCCCGGCCGGGTGGGCCGCCCTGGCGGGAGGAATCTGTGGAGTTTTGGCAATCGGTTGTCAACAGGTCCGGCGGCCGGTAGACTGCCAGCCAGAAGCCCGCCGCGTGTCCTGCGTCACGAAAAGTGCTGTCGGAAGGGGACGGCACGGGGATCGGCGGCCTCATGCACGGGGGATCGATCGATTCGAAGTGGAGAAATGGATGAACACCGATGCGGCTGTGAAGTGGACGCTTTCCGGATTCGGAGACGAGATCGATCCGGACCCGGATCTGCAGGCCGGCGTCCTGCTGGCCTTGGGGGCCCGGAACATCGAGGTGCGCAGCGCCTGGGGCATCAACGTGGTGGAGCTGGACCCGGAGCAGACGGCAGGCCTGCGAAAAACATTGGACGCCAGGGGGTTGGCAGTCTCCGCCGTCGCCT
>JBBSSN010000166.1:0-5197 GCA_038242035.1 Actinomycetales bacterium | reverse complement strand
ATGCGGGCCTTCCAAACACGATCTGGTCAACGGTGGCTTCCCGGACGCTGCCATCCGGCAGGGTCCAGGACCGCTGCTGGACGGTGGCGGAGGCAATGCTGGCCCAGTCCGAATCCGTGGCCAGCTGGTAGTAGGCCACGATTTCGGCCAGGCCCTGGGACAGCGGATGTGCGGAGGTGATCTCCCCGAGGGTGGCCTGGCCGGCGTCGGCCAGGACGTCGTCGAGGTTGGCCTTGAGCCGTTCCGGGTCCACATGGAACTGGCTGAACAACGCGTCCGCGTCCACATCGGCATCGTCGGCGGTCACGACGTCGTCGTCCACCACGGTGCGCCGGCTCGGCTCATACAGCGGGCGCTCAAACGGCAACGCGACCTCCACCGTCGGCGCCGAGATCCCGGCGAACACGCCGGCCGGCGTCTGCCCGCGCAGGGCCAGGGCACCGGATTCGATGCTCCGGACCAGCTGCATGATCCGCTTGTTTTCCAGGAACACCTTGTCATCCAACAGTCGGCGCATCTGCGCGGACAGCTGCCGGACGGTGCCTTGCGTCTGCTCCACGGCCGGCAGCCAATCCTGGTGCAGCGTGGTCACGGCCTGCAGGTTCTCCACACCGGCGAGGGCCTCGATTTTCGTGGCGCGTTCCAACAGGTCCCGCAGCTCGGTGCGAAGCTGCGGGGACATGAGGTAGTCCCAGAAACCCTGGAAGGTCCGGCCCTGCAGCGAGCTGGTGATGTCCTGCTGATTGGCGAAGATGGAGGCCAGCAGCTCACCCTGGCTGCCGTCCCAGGTGGCGATCTGTTCACGGACCTGGCGGTCCAGCTTGCGGAAGTTCTGCTCCACTTCACGGAAGTCCGAGAGCAGGTCCTTGGCCAGCGTGGTCAACTGCTGGAAGTGGTCCAGGGCCTCCGGAGCGCTCATCACACGGACGTTGCCGCTGCGGATCCGTTCCATCTCCGCGTCGATGCCCTCGCGCTGGCGTGCCAGCTCGGCAAGGCGCACCTCCGGGTCCGTCTCGGACTGCTGGACCAGGGTCTTGAGCACCGCGAAGATGCTGGTGAGGCGGGACTGGGTGGCCACGAAGTCCCGGCCGCGCAGGCTCTCCACCCACCGGACCACGTCCTCGGACGCGGCGGTGAGGTCATAGTGGGGCTCATCCTGACCGGGCAGATAATACTTGCGCAGCCACGCCCGCTCCGGCGCCGCCCAGTCATCCAGATACTCCGACGCCGGGCGCGGAAACCTGTCCTCACCGAAGGAGTCCCGGAGGCCGAACAGCAGGTCGTCGAGGACATCGATCAGCTGCTGGCGGCCGATGTTGCGCTGGTTCGGCCCGGTGAAGGCCGTGATGAAAAGACACACCGCCAGCGGCGCATTTTGGGCGCGGAGCAGGGACCACCCCGCGTGGTTTTCACGCAGCGCATTTATTGCGTAGTAGTCCATTTTGTTCCTCTGCTGCGGCCGCCCGGCTCCCGCTCTGTGCCTGCTTCCATGCTAATGGACACCCGCTGCGGCACCGCAGTCACCATGGCCGCACCCGCCAAAGACCAGCGCACCCGCAAGAGACTGGCGCACCTGCTGTAGCAGCCGCGTCCGTCTACAAAGGGTGCGGTCATGGCGTGACGAACGCCGCCAAATCGCCGCAGCAGAAGCACGCGCCATCAAGGACGACGCGGCGGACCTCGCCGAGGTTCGGGCGATCCAGCGGGACATGACCGCGTTGCATGAAGGGTGAGGTCCACCGGCTGCCTGCGCCGGGCAAGGGCCACGAACAGAAGGGCCGGCGCTACGCCGTCGTTCTGCAGCCGGACTGGCTCGCGCTCAGCACCTGGATCATTGCCTTCACCAGCACCAGCGCGCGGGTGACCAGCTTTCGGCCGCTGGTGTCCATCGCCGGGAGGCAGACGCTGGTGATGTGCGACCAGCTCGCCACCGTGGATCTCAATCGCCTCCGTGAGAGGGCCGGTTTCCTGACCCTCGAGGAGATGCAACGCGTCGACGAGGCCCTCGCACTGGTCTTGGACCTGTAGCGGATCTTTGCCCCGCACCTAAGGCGGCCGTTGCACTGAGGGCGATGGTGTCGTCGTCGTCGTCGTCCTGCGGGCTCGGTTCCTTTCAGGCGATCGACGGAGCGCCCAGCGGAACCGCCTACCTACCGTTCTTATCGTCCTTCGGCGGAAACAGTGGCGGCGTTCCCCGAGCCGGGGCCGCGCCCGGCGCCAGCGCTGGTCCCGCCGTCGCCGGCGCCTGCCATGGCGTTTTCCTGCAGCCATCGCCTGTGGCCGATCAGCGTCACCGCGGAGGCGAGGACGGCGGAGATGGCCAGGCCCATCCACAGGTGCAGGTGCAGTGCGGCGGCTCCGGCCACGGCACCGAGCATGATCAGGCCGATGGCCAGCGCCCGGCGGACCCAGTGCGGGCTTTTGCCGCCGGCGAGGCGCGATTCGGATGCCAGGCCGGTGATGGTGGAGGTGACGACGACGGTGGTGATTTCGGCAACCTTGAGACGCTTGGCGGTGGCGGCCTGGATGCCCATGGTGAGGGCCAGCACCGAGGTGGTGATGCTGCCGAGAACTTCATTGCCCTGCACCGGCGCGAAGCCGACGAAAAATGCCAGAGCCGTGATGCCGGCCGCCGTCATCAGCAGGGCCACGGACGTGCGGTGGGACCAGCCCTCGGGAGCCTTGCGCAGAGCGCGGCCGGCCAGGGCCGCTCCGAGCATGAAGAAGAGCAGCGCCAGCGCGGGGCGAAGGATGGGCAGGTGGGCGCCCCCGGCGAAGGCCATGCCGAGCAGGACGACGTTCCCGGTCATGTTTCCGGTGAAGACGCGGTCCAACCCGAGGTAGCCGACGGCGTCGACGACGCCGGTGGAAAAGGTCAGGGTAAGCATCAGGCACAGATGCAGACGCGCAGTGGAGACGGAGAATTTCGGTGTCACGGCAGGATCCTCACTCAAACTCTTGTAATTGCAGAATACAAAGCCTAGGTTCTAAGAAGCGATTGTATGCAATATCACATATCTTAGACCGATCGAGGCCCCGTATGCCGCTCGCAGAGCACCATGTTCGCCGCCGCCTTCCGGGTGCCCGCACCCTCCTGGCCCTGGCCGCCGTCGTGACCCTGGCCGTGGGCACCAGCGCCTGCCAACCGATTCAGCAGCCGGAGGCGGCACCGGAGCGGGCGGATGTCACATCCGTCCCGCTGGCCGGCCAAACGATCACCGAGGGCGGGAACCTGGTGATGGCGCTTTCTGCGGAACCGGACCGGCTGGATCCGACCACGTCCTCGTCGCTGTACACCCGCTACGTCATGCAGACCATGTGCCAGAAGCTCTATGACATTGACGCCCAAGGCAAGATTGTCCCGCAGCTGGCCACCGCGCTGCCGGTGATTTCCCCGGACGGGCTAACCGTCACCATTGCGGTGCGCGGCGACGCAACCTTTGCCGACGGCACGAAGTTCAATGCTGAGGCGGTCCGCGTCACGCTGGACCGCGGGCTGAATCTAAAGGGCTCCGGCCGCAAGAGCGAATTAGGGCCCATCGCGGGCATCACCACGGTGGACGAGACGCACGTGCAGATCACCTACAAGAAGGCGTTTGCCCCGCTGACCGCCGCGCTCGCGGACCGCGCCGGCATGATCCTCTCGCCCAAGGCGCTCGCGGACAATGGTGCCGCGTTCGGGGATCATCCGGTCTGCGTGGGGCCGTTCAAGTTTGTCAATCGCGTGCCGCAGACCTCCATCACGGTCCAGCGTGATCCGCTGTACTACGACGCGAAGAATGTCCATCTGGACAGCATCACGTACCGGATCATGACCGATTCGAACATCCGTGCGGCAAATCTGCGCTCCGGGGACGTGCAGGTGGCGGACTCCATTTCGCCGCAGGACGTGGATGCGCTGATGCAGCAAAAGGGTGTGGGCGTGCTGCAGGTAGGTTCGCTCGGTTACCAGGGGCTTACGGTCAATCTGGGGAACACCAACGGCGTCGGCAAGCCCTACGGCAGCATCGACACTCCACTGGCCAAGGACCCGCTGGTACGTCAGGCGCTGTCGCTGGCCATTGACCGCAAGGCGCTGGTGAATACGGTCTTCAACAACTGGTACCAGGGCGCCTGTTCGCCTATTACGCCGTCGAGCCCTTTTACGTCCGAGGCGTCCGAGGCCTGTCCGGAATTCAACCCGGCCAAGTCCAAGGAGCTGTTGAAGCAGGCAGGAGCGCCGACGCCGTATCCGCTGAAGATGCTGGTCAGCAACACTCCGGATACGCTGCGCTTTGCGCAGGCGCTGCAGGCGGCCGTCGCCGAGGGCGGCTTTGACCTGACCATCCAGCCGGTGGAGTACTCAACACTGCTGGATGTGCAGAACCGCGGTGACTTCTCGCTGCTGCAGCTGGGCTGGTCCGGGCGCGTTGACCCGCACGGGAACATGTTCAACTTCCTCTCCACCGGAGGAGGCAACAATGTCTCCGGCTACAGCAGTCCGGAGATGGACAAGCTGCTCACGACGGCGGCGCAAACGAACGACGACGGCCAACGGGCCGCGCTGTACGGGCAGGCGGTGACGAAGGTCCAGCAGGACAACCCGATCATCTATCTGTACCGGGTGCGCAGCCTGACCGCTTACACGACCAATGTGGCCGGAATCCAAACGTATGCCGATGGCGTAGTGCATCTGAGCGGTGCCGCGTTTGTTGACCAGGCGCTGGCCAACAAGAAGAAGGGATAAAGCCGACATGATCCGATACATAGCCACTCGGCTCTGGCAGTCGGCATTGACTCTGGTGCTGGCCTCCATAGTCGTTTTCGTCGGCGTCCGGGCCCTGCCCGGAGACCCCGCACTGGCCATGGCCGGGGAAGAAGCGACTCCCGCGCAGCTGGCGATTGTCCGCGCGCAGCTGGGCCTGGACCAGTCCATTCCCCATCAGTACTTTGCCTTCCTGGGCAAGCTGCTGCACGGTGATTTTGGCACTTCCACCCGCACTGGCACCCCGGTGACGGACCTGATTGCCACTACGCTGCCGGTGACCCTCTGGCTGTCCGCCTACGCGATCGTGGTCGCCGTCGTCGTCGGTATTGTCTTTGGCGTCATCGCCGAACGGTTCCGCGGACGCTGGCCGGAATGGATCACCAACGGCTTCGCGCTGATCGGGCTATCCGTCCCTAACTTCTGGCTGGGAATCCTGGCCATCCTCTACCT
>JBBSSN010000165.1:0-5219 GCA_038242035.1 Actinomycetales bacterium | reverse complement strand
TTCTTCCATTCCGCGCGCCGGTTCCAAATCGACCGCGCTCAGTCCCAGACCCCACCACGTCGTATGGCAGTGTGCGTCGATGAACCCGGGTACCACGGTGGCACCATCCAGCTGCTCGACCCGGGTTGCGGTGCACCCGTCCAGTTCTTCGTCGAAGCCGACGATCCGCCCGTTGAGCACTCCCACGCTGGACGCCGTCGGACGTTCCGACTCGAGCGTGATGATGTTGGCGCCACGGAGAATCAGGTCCAGTTTCATCGGGTCCCCTGCGTTTCGCCGGCGGCCGTTTCGCGGGCAACTGCAGAGCGGACGACGGCGGCGTGGTCGCCTTCCGCCCCCTGCCGGGCCTCCGGGAGCGGGTCGGTCCCCGCGCCCGGCGCAGCGGCGTCCCCGTTATCCGTTGACGGAGACAGGACGTCCGGGTCGGTGCGCAGATGCAGCAGCGCGGGCAGCCCGCTGGCCAGTGCCCGTTCCAGTGCATCCTCGAAGTCCCCGGTGTGCTCAATATATTCGCCGTATCCGCCGAAGGAGCGCATCCAGGCGGCGAAGTCCGGGTTGGTCATCTGCGTGCCGGAGGGGCGCCCCGGGTAATGCGCGCGCTGGTGTTGGACGATCGTCCCGTAAATCCCGTTGTCAATCACCACCACCAGCGGGGTGCCGCTGTGGGCGAACGGGACCGCCAGCTCCTGGGCGTTCATGAAGAAATCACCATCCCCACACACCGCCACCACCTGGCGTTCCGGAAAGACCAGCGAAGCGGCGACGGCGGCTGGCACGGCCACGCCCATCGCCCCGTTCCGCGGGCCCACCAGGGAACGGGCGCCATGGTGGCTCAGATAGCGGTGACCCCAGATCGTCGCATTGCCGGCCCCGTAGGTCAGCACCCGGTCCGCCGGCAGCCGGCGCTCCAGCACTTCGAAGGCCATACCAAGATCCACGCCGGCGAGATCTACGCCGTCGCCGCTGTCCGGGCGGGGGGTCGCGAAACGTTTCTGGTCCGCGGCGAGCTCATCCATCCAGCCGGGTCCTCGTGTTCCCCGTGCGTCATCGGGTGCCGGCAGGGATCCGACAAACGTGGACGCCGGGGTGAGCAGGTGCTGGTCGATCCGGCCCGCGTGCATGACGGCCTCCGGATCGGGCAGCACCAGGATCGTCTGCGCGCCGCCGCCGCGGGTAAAACCATCGCTCATCACATCGGAGCGGCCGGAGCCCACAAAAACCAGCAGATCGGCCTCATCGAGCCGGCTGGCCAGGGTGTCGGCCCTGCCGTACCCCAGCCAGCCTGCCCATGCGGGACCGTCGTGAGGGACGGCGTCGTACGCCCGCCAGTCCGCGGCAACCGGCGCGCGGGCCGCCGCCGCCCAGTTCATCAGTGCCCGGCCGGACTGCTCATTCCAGTCCTCGCCCCCCACCACGATCAGCGGCCGGGCCGCGGCCGACATCCGCGCCGCCACCTCGGCCATTTCAGCGACCGACGGCGTCGCTCTCACGACCACCCGCGGCGGAACCGGGGTTGCCGCCGTCGTGCGTATCAGCACGTCCTCGGGCAGGCCGACGACGACGGGTCCGGGCCGGCCCGACGTTGCCAGGTGCATCGCTTCGGAAACGACCCCGGCGGCGCGGTCTGCATCGTCGAGGACGAAGACGCGCTTGGTGGTGGTCGAGAACCAGCCGGTCAGGCTGAACTCCTGGAAGGAATCCCGGTCCCGGTCCGCCGTCGGGATCAGGCCCACGAACAGGATCAGCGGCGTTGCATCCTGCCACGCCGTGTGCACGGCAATCATCGCATTGGCGGCGCCGGGACCGCGGGTGACCATGGCAACGCCGGGCACGCCGGTGAGCCGGGCCTCCGCCAGGGCCATGAACCCGGCGCCCCCTTCCTGACGGGCGACCACGGTGTGGATGGGGGAATCATGCAGTCCGTCCAACACATCCAGGAAGCTCTCGCCCGGAACGCTGTAGACGCGGGGCACGCCATGGGCTTCGAGCTGGCGGACCAGAAGATGGCCGGCTGATTGTGGCATGAGGTGATTCTTTCCTGTCGTACTGGGGGGACTGGGGTGGGCCGGGTCGCTCAGTGTTTGAGGGTCGCTCGGTGTTTGAAGGTCGCTCAGTGTTTGAAGCCGGGCAGGCTCACGCTCATCCGCGGCGCGATGATGCCGGCGACCGCGGTGAAGAGCGACAGGAAGATGAGGATCGCTGCGGCGGGCCACCAGTGGTTGGCGGCCGAGGCGACGAGGGCCGTGGCGGCCAGCGGGATGAACCCGCTGACCATGCCGGCCACGTTCTGGGCGAAACCAACCCCGGTATACCGGGTGCGTGCGGGGAACAGGCCGGTGAGTACGGTTCCAGAGGCAGCATAAGGGAACGACAGGGCGGCCACGGCGATGACCATGCCAAGGATCACCAGCACGTCGTTGCCGCTGGCGATGAGCATGAAAGAGGGAGCGGCGACGACGGCGGAGACAAGGCCGCCGTAGATTATCACCCGGCTGGCACCGAAGCGCTCGCCGAGGCGACCGCCCAGGAGCAGCACCGGGATTTCCACGATGGCGGCGATCATCCCGCCCAGCAGCATGAGTCCGGCGTCGTAGTGCAGGATTTTTACTCCGTAGTAGACGACAAAAGCGGTGACCAGGTAGAAGCCGCCGACGCCCAGCAGCGCCGCCGCCATGCCAACGATGATGTGCTTCCATGACTCGACCAGGACGGTGCGGATCGGAGCCTTCTCTGTTTCGCCCTTTTCCAGCAGTTCGGTGAAGACCGGAGACTCGTCGAGGCGGCTGCGGATGTACAGGGCGATCAGCAGCATCGGGATCGCCGCCAGGAACGGGATACGCCATCCGAACGAATTGAAATTCTCCGCCGAGAACAGCAGGGTCATCACAAAGAAGCCGCCGGAGGAGAGGATCGTTCCGATCGGGGAGCCGATCTGCGGCAGTGCCGCATACCGTGCGCGCTTCTTCAACGGGGCGTTTTCCACGACCAGGGTCATGGCGCCGGACCATTCGCCGCCGACGAAGAGGCCCTGCACGGCGCGCAGCAGCACCAGCAGGACCGGCGCGGCGATGCCGATGGCAAAATATGTCGGCAGCATGCCGATCATGCCGGTGATGAGACCAATGCCGACGATGGTGATCATCAGCGTCTTGCGGCGTCCAATTTTATCCCCCATGGCACCGAAGAACATGCCGCCAAGGGGGCGGAACACCAGACCGACGCCGAAGGTGGCGAACGCCGCCATGGTCGCTGCCGTGGGATCGGCGCTGTGGAAGTACTGGACATTGAAAATCAACGCGGCCGCGGCACTGAACAGGAAGAAGTCATACCATTCCATGGCGGTGCCGATCAGGGCACCAATGGCGACCTTGGTCGCTTCCTTGTCAGTGATGGTCCGGGTCGCTCCGGCTTCAACATTCGTGGATTGATTCGTCATGGGATCTCCGCGTTAGGTCCATATGGTGGTGGGCATGCAGGTCGGCGGCGGCGAGGCGCGGCCAGGGAAATTGAATACTTCCGAGTCTTCCATTGTGGCGCAGCTCATACGGGCACGGAATGTCGCCAACTTTCCGCGACACGTTGTGCAAAAGCACATATCCTGAAGCCGTGAGCAACTTTTACTCGACGCAAACAGTGGGATCCGACGGGACCGAGGCGCGGCGCTGGCATGAACTGCTGGACCGGCTTCTGGTGGCGGCCCTGACCGACACCTTCCTGGACCGGGTCCTGCAGATTCCCAGTTACCGTCAGGCGCCGCTCCCGGCCAGCGAAATCCGAAGGACCGCGGCAACGTCATTCGCGGCCCTGATCAAGAGTCTGCGGCACGGCGTCGATACCGCAGGGCTGGAGGCAGAAAGGCTACGCATCGCCACCGAGGTGGGAGTCTCCCGTGCCCGTGCCGGCATTCCGATCGAGTCGCTCATGTCGGCGATCCGGCTGGACTTCTCGGTGCTTTGGGGCGAACTGACTGCCCAGGCCGAAGAAGCCGATGCGGCCCTGCTGGTGCGGCACGCCGAAATCGTGTGGCATGTCGTCGACTCCTATGCCAGCCAGACGCAGGTCATTTACATGGCCGAGCAGCAACGCATACTCAATGAGGCGACGGCGATCCGGCAGGGATACGTAGCCGCGGTCTTCGGGCAGGTCAATCCCACAACGGAAATGCTGGATCGGATCGCCAACGAACTGGGCCTCCACCCGGACACGCCCTTGGACGTCGCGGTGGCGGTCGGTGCCGAGGCAACGCAACTGCGCGTGGTCATCGCGCATGCGGCGCGGCGGGGCAACGAGATCTTCACCCATCCTCTAGGGGATGCACTGGTGGCTTTCTGGCCCGTCGATGAGCGCCCCGGTTCGGCCGTGCAGGAGACCGCGGAACAGATTCGGCGTCTGCGCTGCGGTCTGGTCGAAAACGTGGCGGGACTCCCGGCGCTCGCCTCATCCGCCCGCATCGCTGGGGATCTCGCCAGCCTGATCAGCGACCGGGACGAAGGGGCCCTAACGCTCAATCAGGCGTGGGCGAGAATCGCCCGCATGCGGCTCGCCGAGGCAGGGATCCCCATTGCCGCCGACGTCGACACCGCTCTGGCCCGGTGCGGGGGAGCGGAGCGCGAACGACTTGTTGAAGCGGTCCGGGCCTATGCAGTCACCGGCAGCGTGAGCGCCGCCTCGGACCAGCTCTTCTGCCATCGCAATACGCTGATGAACCGGCTGCGGCGGTTTCGGGAGCTCACCAGTATAGACGTCATGATCCCGGACCAGATCGCCCGCCTCATCGTCGCCTGGTCCTGACCGGCTCTGATCGGGACCGGCAATTGCCTGGCGACGGGTGAGCGGCTGGACTCGAACAGCACGATGGATGGACCGAAGCCCGCCAATACCTCGGACTCGACGTCCTCGCCCGCTCTGATCGCCGCCGCTATCGAAAGCACCGGCCCGGACGGCCTCTATCACTGCAATTCGTTCGCGGAGTACACTTCGGGAATGGCTCAGGATCCAGTTCCTCAGATAGTTCCTCCGGGCGCGGGCGTAGTTGGGGCTTCGGCAGGTGAGGGTATGCCCAGCGTCGAGGTTAAGCTGGGCGCGGAGGCAAATTTTGGGTTTTCAGTGGTTGAATACCACGTGCCGGTGGGCTTTAGCCCGCCGCCCTTGCTGCATCGGCAGACCCGCGAAGACGCCGTCGTCTACATCCTTGAAGGTGAGCTGCGTTACTGGTTCGC
>JBBSSN010000164.1:0-5230 GCA_038242035.1 Actinomycetales bacterium | reverse complement strand
TGACCCCTCGATGACGCAGCCGCTGATGTACAACCTGATCGAGGCCAAGCGGTCGGTCCGGCGGTTGTACACCGAGGCCCTGATCGGCCGCGGCGACATTTCCGAGGAAGAGGCCGAGCAGTTATTGCGGGACTACCAGGAGCGTCTGGAACGCGTCTTCGCGGAAACCCACGCCGCGCAGACCTCCCCTATCCCCATCATCACCGCCGATTCGCAGGCAGTATCGGATCTGGAGCGGCCCGCCGCGCAGCAGGCCGACGGCGGCGTGAATAAGCCCAAGTCCACGGCTATCACGGCGGAGGTACTGGCGCAGATCGGCCACGCGCACGTTAGCGTGCCGGATGGCTTTACGGTCCATCCGAAGCTCAAGGCGCTGCTGGAAAAACGCGAGTCGATGTCCCGCGAAGGCAACATCGACTGGGGCTTCGGCGAGCTCGTTGCTCTTGGCTCGCTGCTCATGGAGGGCGTACCGGTCAGAATGGCCGGTCAGGACACCCGCCGCGGCACGTTCGTCCAACGCCACGCTGTCTTCCACGACCGCGCCAACGGCAATGAGTGGACGCCGCTGACCGAACTCAGTGATTCACAGGCGAAACTGTGGATCTACGATTCGCTATTGTCCGAATACGCAGCCATGGCCTTTGAATACGGTTACTCGGTGGAGCGACCGGACGCCCTCGTCATCTGGGAGGCCCAGTTCGGCGACTTCGCCAACGGCGCCCAGACGGTTGTCGACGAATTCATTTCCTCGGCGGAGCAGAAGTGGGGCCAGCGTTCCTCCCTGGTACTGCTCTTGCCGCACGGCTATGAAGGTCAGGGGCCGGACCACTCGTCCGCCCGGATCGAGCGCTACCTGCAGATGTGTGCGGAGGAAAACATGATCGTCGCCAACCCGACGACTCCCGCGTCGCATTTCCATCTGTTGCGCCGTCAGGCCTACAGCAAGCCGCGCAAACCGCTGATTGTCTTTACACCCAAGCAGCTGCTGCGCTTGAAGGCAGCCGCATCGGCCGTGGAAGACTTCACTTCGGGCAGCTTCCGCCCGATTATCGGTGACGAGGCAGTGCAGGATGGCAACGCCGTCGAACGCGTGGTGCTTGTCTCCGGCCGGCTGTACTACGATCTGCTGGCGGCCCGGCAGAAAGCGCAGGACAGCAAATCCGCGATTATCCGGGTCGAGCAGCTGTATCCGTTGCCGCTGGCTGAGATTAGTGCCGAGCTCGCCAAGTACCCGAACGCGGACATTGTCTGGGCGCAGGATGAGCCCGCCAACCAGGGACCGTGGCCGTTCATGGGTCTGAACCTGGCGCCGAAACTGGACCGCGGGCTGCGTCTGGTATCCCGGCCGGCCTCGGCCTCAACGGCCACCGGCTCGGCAAAGCGACATGCCGTTGAGCAGGCTCTGCTGCTGAAGAAAGCGTTCGAACGCCAGTAGTACCCATAACGGATGTCCGGCCTGCACTGCAGGCCGGACATCCGTTATGGCAGTAGCATCCAGCACCGGGGCATGTACCGTCACGGCAGTTCCCAACGCAGCACACGAGAGGTCAATAGTGGAGGACAGGAAACTGCGGATTGCCGCGGTTGGAGATGAGCTCATAGCGGGCGTGGGCGATCCCCGCGCGCTGGGCTGGCTCGGCCGTGTGCTGGCCAGGACCCCGCAGGAGGGGATGTCCCTGGAGGCGTATCCGCTGGCGAGCCCGCAGGAAGGCACCGAGGCGCTGGCCGGACGCTGGCTGCAGGAGTGCGGTCGGCGCTTTGAGGACTCCCATGAAAACCGTCTGGTCATCGGACTCTCCGGCCGCGACATTGATTTTGGTCTGTCCACGGCCCGCAGCCGGTTGAACCTGGCCAATATCCTGGACGGCGCCGCCCAACTGAGCATCCCTGCCTTCGTGGTCGGCCCGCCGCCCAGCCTTGACCCGGCCTTGAACAAGAAACTGGCGGACCTCAACACAGCTTTCGCAGACGTCACCACCCGGCGCAAGCACCGGTACGTGGATACGTTCTCCCCCCTGCAGAATCACGAGCAGTGGCGTACCGATCTGGCCGCGAATGGCGGCAGGCCGGGGCAGGCAGGCTACGGTCTCATGGCGTGGCTGGTCCTGCACCGCGGGTGGTATCAGTGGCTCAACATCCCCGAAGCTCTCTAGCCGGCTCCCGGCAGGCAGACTTCCACTGTGCCGGCGATGATCCGCGTTTGGAAGACGGGTTGCGGCGAGGTAGCCGGGCCGTGCACGACCTCGCCGGTAACCAGGGAAAAAACGCTCTTGTGCCAGGGACACATAACGCAGGCTGTGCCGTCGGCGGTTTGCAGCTTTCCCTCGCTCAACGGCCCGGAGAGATGGCTGCAGGTGTCGGAGAGAACATGCACCCCGTCGTGCTCTGTCCGCAGGACCAGTAGCGGAACCGTATTGAGCATCCGGCGCTCCATTTTGCCCTCGGTGAGTTCGTCCAGAGGCACCAGCTGCTGCCATCCGGGGCGGACCAGGTGCGGAACATCCTCGGTGTGATTGGCGCCGGCTGCCTGCCGGTAGGCCAAATGCCCGCCCAGCCAGCCGCCCGCCATCACCACGGCAAGACCGGAAAACCCCAGCACCTTCCCGCTATGTGATCTGCCGCGCAGACGCTGCAGCAAAGATCCCGTGTATAGGCCGACGGCGGCCAGGTTGGCAGTGGAATGCAGCACGCCAACACGCTGCTGCTGTTCATGGAGATCGGAAAAGTCCACATAGCCGGCAAGTGCTGACGGCCCGGCGGTGCTCAGCCCGACCGCTACCAACGCGGTAGCCGCAGGAGCCCCACCGGGCAGGGAATCAAGCACCGCGGCGCTAATCCACGCACCAAGGGGAACCTGCACCAGCAATGGATGCAGTGGGTGCCCCAGTGGAACCCCGTGCAGTACATCCCGCAACCAGAGCGGCCGGACAGCCCTGTTCACCAGGTCCCGGACAGCACCGGCCACCGGGTCCAGCGCCTTCAGATTTTCCAGACGGTCGACGGCGTTCAACAGTGGAAGCGTTTTCACGGTTTTCTCCTGCTCATACTGCTTTCGGTTACTTACTGGTCCTGCTGCCTGAG
Source organism: Actinomycetales bacterium (assembly GCA_038242035.1). GTDB lineage: Bacteria > Actinomycetota > Actinomycetes > Actinomycetales > Micrococcaceae > Arthrobacter_M. The sequence continues at coordinate 2,149 of JBBSSN010000164.1, read as the reverse complement.
TTTCTCCTGCAACCTGTCGATATGCTCCGAGGCCTCCGCCTTGCTGATGTCCGGGGATATTTCTTCGCCCGCCTGGCGTGCCAAATTGTCGAGGTAACTACGCTGCGCCCCGGTCATAGGCTCATCCCCTGTAACCCAGTCCTGCGGATCTTTCGCAGCGCTGCCACGGGGCTCCGGCGTAGGACTGCCAAGCATTTCCTCACTCATTGCTTCCTCCCGAACGGCTCTGCCGGGTCTTGCGCTCATTGGCCTTCTGCAACGCGTCGACCAGTTCGTCCTTGTCCATGCCCGAACGCCCCGGCACGTGAAGCTTCTTGGCCAACTCGTACAGATGCTCCTTGGAGGCGTTGGCATCGACGCCGGCCGCGGTGGCGCGGCTGGTGTCCTTGCCGCCCTTGGCCTGGCTGTCGGAGGGACCAGCCTGGTCCTTCGCCTCCCAGCGATCGCCAACCTTCTCAAAGCTGTGTTTGAGCGAAGCGTACGCCGTGCGTGCTGCACGCTCGGCGTCGTCGTACTCCTGGATCGCGGAGTCATAGGTCTGCGCAAACGTCGCCTGCGCGTGTTCGCTCGAACGCTGCAATGTTGCCGGTAGGTCGCTCTTTGTCGGGTGTCCGCTCTTGTCTGCTTTCGGCACTAGCTGATCCTCTCTCAGTGGCTCTGCATCCGGTGACACCGCAGGGTTGTCTCTGCTGGGCTATCTCTGAGGGTGCTATCTCCGGATGTGTAGTTCCAGGCGTTTGTGCACTAAGCCCCTGTCCCCGGCCAATCGACCTTGCCTTCGTATTCCTCGCGGCTGCTGACAATATCGGCAACAAAGGCACAGTGCGGGATGATCCGCTTCCCCCGGCTGACGGCATCCTGCAGCGCAAAAAGCGCAAGCTTCGTCGCGAGCCCCTGTCCCTGGAACTTCTCCACGGTTTCCGTGTGCACAAAGTCGACGCTTTCCGGGCGCTCCAGGTAGCTGATGCTCACGGCCGGCTCCCCGCCGACGAGCGCCTCATAGTGCTTCCGGTCGTCCCGGCGGGCCATGGAAACGTCTGTGCTGGCATCCTCGCTCATACCCAGAGCCTTGCACTTCTTCGCTGCGGAGACAACCGCCCAGCTCTTCTCGGCCGAGACAACCGACCAGCGCGTGCCCCCTCAGTGTGTGAACACGATCTTTCCGTGCACGTCCCCGGCAAGCATCCGGGCAAATCCTTCCCTGGCCCGCTCCAGCGGCAGCACGGAATCAATCAGTGGCCGGGCACCGGAGCTGACCAGGAACTGCGCCAACCGGTGGAATTCCGACCGGCTGCCCATGGTGGATCCCAGAATCCGCAGCTGCGTGAAAAAGACCCTGCTCAGCTCCGCCGGTGGATTGAACCCGCTGGTCGCACCGCAGGTCACTATCGCTCCTCCCGGCTTGAGACTCTTGAGCGAATGACCCCACGTTGCCTGGCCCACGGAGTCAAAGACCACGTCTACACGCTCGGGCAATCGCGCTCCGGGTTCGAAGGCTTCCGCCGCGCCCAGTCTCAGGGCGGCGGCTCGTTTCGCCTCGGTCCTTCCGGTCACCCAGACCCGAAACCCCGCTTTCGCGGCCATCGTGATCAGGGCCGTTGCGACGCCGCCCCCGGAGCCTTGAACCAGAACGGTGGAACCGGGACCGGCGGGCGAAACCGAAAAGAGCATCTTGAAAGCGGTCAGCCAGGCAGTCGACAAGCAGCCTGCTTCTTCCCAGCTCAGTTCGGCCGGTTTGGGCACCACGTTCCCGGCAGGAACCCAGACATAATCGGCAAACGTCCCCGGATGCACCTCGGAGAGCAGACTGCGCTTGGGGTCCAGCGTCTCATCGCCGCGCCAGCCGGCGGTTGGAATCACTGAATGCACCATCACCTCGTGGCCATCCTCATCGATGCCCGCTCCGTCGCAACCCAAAACCATCGGCAGCCTGCCGGCGCTCAGCCCCATCCCGCGCAGCGAAAACAGATCGTGATGGTTCAGCGCTGACGTCTTCAACCTGACCTTGACCCAGCCGGTCGGACCGGCAACGTCGTCGAGCTCCCCAACCGCCAATCCGGACAAGGGATCGTCGGCGGAAATGGCGGTCGCAAACACTGCACGCATAACAGGGCTCCTTTGGCTGGATGTACCTCGATCCTATCGATTC
>JBBSSN010000163.1:0-5255 GCA_038242035.1 Actinomycetales bacterium | reverse complement strand
TAGCTGGACATCAGATGACCGCTGACATCCATCGCCAGCAGATCAAGCTCGGTTCGGATTTTCTCCATCGCGCTGGGTTCCGGGAGCTTGTCCTTGAGGTTAGTCAACTCCAAATCTCCCAAAGGAAGCAGCAACTGCCCTTCAATCGGTTCCGATTTTTTCCCACGCATGGGCAGGTTCTGCAAATGGGCAATCAGGTCCGCCCGGCTCGCCGTCGACCCCGTCTCATCCTTGGCCTTGCGGTGCAACGCATCGAATGCGCCCAGCTGGGCCAAACGTTGCATGGTGGGTCGGCTCACTCTGGCCTGCGTGCGCAGATCCGCTAATGAAGCATAGGGCTGATGAGCCACAATACGCTTAAGCTCGGCAGCGGAGAGCCCATACACTCCAGCCAGGCTCATCCGGATTCCCAGCTTCCGCTGGGCTGCCACACCATCCTTCCTCTGCGTCCGCGGATTAGGCGGTGCGACAGCATCCGGCGCCTCGACCCATTCCACCCGGTACTCCCCCGCGCTCTTGTTAATGTCCAGCGGCAGAATCGGAATGCCCATTCTGCGCGCCTCGGCCACCAGAAGCCGGCGCGGGTACATACCGGGATCGTGCTCCCATAGCCCTGCCAGAAAAGCCTCCGGATGGTGTGCTTTCAGCCACGCGGATTGGTACGTCGGCACCGCGAAGGCGGCGCCATGGGCCTTGCAGAATCCAAAGCTTCCAAAGGCCTTCAGCGTTTCCCAGACCTGGTCAACCACGTCAAGAGAGAACCCCCTGGCCCGGGCCGCCGTGCGAAACTCATCCTCCATCCTGGGCTCGCCTCTCTCATTACCGAGCATCCGGCGGTACTCATCCGCCTGGGCCAGGCCGCAACCGGTCATGACATCAAAAGTCCGCAGCACCTGCTCATGGAAGACAGTGACCCCGTGCGTTTCCGCCAAAGCTGGTTTAAGCCGCGGATGCGGGTATACCTCCGGCGCAAAACCATGCCGGTTCTCCAGATACGGCTTGACCATATTGGACTTCATCGGACCCGGGCGGAAGAGCGAAATGTCGATGATTAGATCGTTAAATTCCCGGGGCGCCATTTTGCCGATTAATTCCCGCTGCCCCGGTGATTCAATCTGAAAGCAGCCCAGTGTATGGGTACTGCGGATCAGCTCAAAGGTCGGCTCGTCGTCGAGCGGTACATTATTGAGCTCAATCCGGCCGTCCGCCTGAATGTAGTCCGGGCCGTTCCCTAATCCATTGCCGGGATGGTTCCCGGCAGCCGTCACCTCTGCTTTGGAGGGATGAATACGGATCACCTCACGGACCGCATAGGCCATGGCGCTTTGCATCCGGACCCCCAGAATATCCAGCTTGAGCATGCCCATCGGGTCCATATCGTGCTTGTCGAACTGACTCATCTGCAGACCCAACCCGCTGGGCTGCACGGGGGTGCGGTCCAGCAGCGAGCCGTTGCCCAAAATCACCCCGCATGGATGCATGGAAATATGCCGGGGCAGCCGGTCCAGCCGCTCGGTCAGGTCCACCAGCAGATCCAGTTGCTGGTTCGGGGCAAAAGCCTCGGTTCTTTGCCCTTCAACCCGCTCCGCGAATTCCCGCAGTTCGGGCTTTTCCGCCATCGCTTCGCGGAAATTCCGGGCGGAAAACCGCCACAGCTGTTTGGCGATTGTACCGATCTCCTCCTCAGCCATTCCCAATGCCAGCCCGGCATCACGCACCGCTCCCCGCGCACGGTAGCCGTTCTGCATACTCATCAGCGACACCCGTTCGGCGCCGAACCGCTGAAAAACGCGTTGATAGACGTTATGCCTTTCCGCACTCTCGACATCAATATCGATATCCGGCAAGGTTGAGCGTTTCCCCGAAAGGAAGCGCTCAAAGATCAGATCATGGCGCAGCGGATCAACCTGACTAATCTCCAGCAGGTAATTCACCAGGCTTGATGCCCCGGAACCCCGGGCCGCCGCCCGCACTCCCATGTCGGTGATCATCCTGGACACCTCGGCGACGGTCAGAAAATAGGAGGCGAAGCCCAGGGTATTAATCACGGTCAGCTCCTGCGACAGCCTGTCCTGCACAGCGCGGGCGCGGGAACCAGTAACGTCAGGGAAACGCCGGCTGATCCCGGCTTCACAGCGCTGCTTCAATTCAATCTGCGGATCCCGCTCAATACCCAGCACCGAGGCTTCCGGTACCACGGGCTGCTTCCACCCCATATCCGTGCTCGGATCCATCCGGCATCGATCCGTCAGCTTTTCCGTATTGGCCAGCAACTGTGCCAGTTCCCCGGCGCCGAAGCCTGCCGCACGCATAATTTCCTTTCCCAGCGCCGTCATCCCGGCTCCAGTCTTCAGCCATCCCTGCCCGTTGGGCTGCAGACGAAGTTCGGGCCCGGATAAATCCGTCAGCGGGCTGAGCACCCGGGCAGAATCGAGTACGTCGGCTGTGGCAGCGCCATCCCTCTCACAGTAGCGAACTGCATTGGTCAGGACAGCCGGGACCCCGAATTCCTGCGCCAGTTTAAGCATCCGTACCGCCTGCGCCGTACTCATGGCCTCACCGGGCGTGCTCAGATGAGTGACGATTTCCGCAGCCATGGTTCCGGCCGGCATTTGCTGATACCAGCGTTGGAACTTCCGGCGCGGCAGCAGGTATTTACGGCCACCCATGGAACGGCCAACGTCCGACGACGGCCCCACCAGTACCGTAAGCACCGGTGCCAGTGTCTGCGGGTCCAGGGTCCGAGAGGCGAGTTGTGCCAGGGTCACTCCTACCAAGGACTTGGGGCCGACGTTGGCGTGCGCATCCGACACCAGTCGGCACAACGCCCGATACCCCGCAGCGTGGATCCCTCCGTGGGCCAGGACCACCACCCTGCCGCTTTCCGCCCCCTCCTCGAGAACCGCCAGATCCACCCCCACGACCGGATCAATCCCGGCCTCCATGCACGCTTTAACATGTTTCACCGTTCCGTAGAGACCGTCCCGGTCCGTACAGGCTAAAGCATCCGCACTGTCGGCGACGGCCGCCTGCACCAGATCCTCGGGCCAGGAAACCCCATAATGGGCGCTAAAAGCGGTGGAAACATGGAGATGGGTGAAACTCATAAGAAATCCAAAATGTTGTTTCTTGAACGGGACCCGCCGGGCTGTGTCTACGGGCGGGACCCGCCGGGCTGTGTCTACAGACGGAGCCCGCAGGCTGTGTCTACAAGCGGTGCCATAGATCGCGTCTACAGATTCAAGCGCTGCGTGCCTGGACAGCATCGTGGATGCGCAGCATTCGCCATCGTTCGCTGTCCAGATGATGACTCAGATCGAAGGTATACAGCGGCCCCTGTCCGTTGAGCCGGGCCTGGACCCGCCAGATTTCATGGTCCACCAGATTCGAACCGTGACCGCGCTCGGCGCGGCTCTCCTCCGCCCACCATTTACGGCGCTCATACCACCGCATGGGTTCTGCCCCGATAATGTACTCTTGCCCCTGCCAACGTAATTTCAGCGGCATGCCGTCAGCCGAGCGGATCACCTCCACCGGTTCGCTGAACATCCCCATAGCCGCACCTCGTGAACACTTATCGAATGGACCATTCGTCGAATATATTTTCTAGTGGCATCAACTGTACGCCTGGTTTTACCGAATATACAACGACGCTGTTACACAAGAAGCACAGCAGCACAAGCTCAGTTACGGAATGTAGCTGGCGGGACAAATGCCGTCTAGCATGTGTGTACAAGACCCACTACGACGCTGGCGACGCCCGCACCCTATGAGTTCACAGAGGAGCGCTCCATGACCAACATGGTTACCCTGATCGCCCAGACCACCCCCCTCGAGCGGGACCTCGCCACGGAATCCCGGCCGGCAACAGCCGGGGACATCCGCAAACTCGGCGAGCTCTACTTCAGCGCCTACGGTCCGGGAGTTGCCAGCGAAAACATGGAAGCCGCCGTCGCCGATCTCGAGGCATCCTTTGAAGGTAAATACGGCACCTATGTGCCGGAAGCGTCACACATTGTGACGGATGAAGCCGAAGGGATCATTGCCGCCATTCTGGTGGTGGAACGCGCCAAATGGGACGGCGCACCCGAGGCACCTTTCATCATCGAACTTTTCACCGATCGCGAACACCGGCGTCAAGGCCTGGCAGAAGATCTGGTACGCGCCTCCCTTGATGCTCTTTTCCAGGCCGGACATCACGAGGTCGCAGTGCGTGTCAGTGAGGAGAACTCCGCCGCCCTGGCGCTGTACCTCTCGCTGGACTTCCGCCGCTGGGCACCCGAAGAAAACGACGAATAACCGCGCACACCGCGCAACCAGGCACACCGCACAACCGGGCCAGCCGGTCCATAATGTAATTATGTGCGGCAGATATGTGATGGCCCGGAGCACCGGCGACCTCGTAGCGTCCTTTGGCGTCGATGCCACCCATGCCGAAGAGCTCGTCGCCTCCTATAATGTGGCACCAACCGATGAAGTTCCGCTCATTGTGGACCGTCTCGATAAGGCCGGCCCCAAAGCTGCCGCTGGAGCAATGACACGACAGCTATTGACCGCCCGCTGGGGCCTGGTGCCCTCTTGGTCTAAGGATCCCAAAGCCGGAGCCCGCCTCATCAATGCCCGGCGGGAGACCATTACCGAGAAACCGTCCTTCCGCAAGGCCGCAGCCAACCGGCGGGCGCTGGTGCCGGCGGATGGCTACTACGAATGGCAGAAAACGCCCGACGGCAAGATCCCCAATTATCTGCACGGCGAAACTAACGAGCCGCTGGCGTTCGCCGGCCTCTACGAATACTGGCCGGACCCGTCCCTCCCGTATGACCACCCCGACAAGTGGCTGCGCACCTGCACCATTATCACCGCGGCGGCGACGGATGCGCTGGGGCATATCCACGACAGGACGCCGGTCATCGTCCCGCCGGATCTCTATGCGGACTGGCTGGACCCCGGCACCACATCTCCAGCGGATGTGCAGCAGCTCCTGGATTCCATGCCGGAACCGAGGCTGGTCCCGCGAATCGTGAGCACCAAGGCCAATAGCGTGCGTAACAACGGCCCGGAACTCATCGAACCGGCGGACGGATGAGTCTATCGAACCGGCAAACGGACAAGAACGACGGCGGCCAGCTCACCGCTGGCGCCCCGCCACGATCGGCGCCTTCGGTTAAGCGCCGTAGTCGCGGTGGTCCATCTGGATAGAATGCCGGTTCTCAGGTGAGCTTGGTGAATGTTTGGCCGCGGTGGGCAGCCAGCCT
>JBBSSN010000162.1:0-5259 GCA_038242035.1 Actinomycetales bacterium | reverse complement strand
GGACCCGCGCGGACCCGCACTCTTGTCCTTGGCGAAGAACCAGGTGCAGACGGGAATGCCGGTGGACCGGAAGAGCTGGGTGGGCAGGGCTATCATGCAGGAGACCAGGTCGGCCTCGACCAGCTGGGCGCGGATCTCGCCCTCGCCGCCGGAGTTGGAGGACATGGAGCCGTTGGCCATGACCACGCCAGCCGAGCCGCCGGGGGCAAGCTTGGAGATGATGTGTTGGATCCAGGCGTAGTTGGCGTTTCCGGCCGGTGGGACGCCGTACTTCCAGCGCGCATCGGACTCGGCGCGGGCCCAGTCCTTGATGTTGAACGGCGGGTTGGCCATGATGAAGTCCGCGCCGCGGTCGCCGGTCAGCTCGGGGTGCTGGTCGCGGGCGAAGGTGTCGCCCCAGCGGGTGGCGAGGTTGGCGTTGAGGCCGTGGATGGCGAGGTTCATTTTGGCCATCCGCCAGGTGCGCTCATTGAGCTCCTGCCCGTAGACGGAGATGTCCGAGCCCTCTTTGGCGTGGTGTTCCAGGAACTTTTCGGTCTGTACGAACATACCGCCGGAGCCGCAGCAGGGATCGTAGACGCGGCCGTGGGTGGGCTCGAGCACCTCCACCAGCACGCGGACCACGCCGGCGGGGGTGTAGAACTCGCCACCGCGCTTCCCCTCGGCCTTGGCAAACTTCTCCAGAAAGTATTCATACACCTCGCCGAGCAGGTCGCGGGCCTTGGTGGCGCCCTGGCCGGTGAAGCGGGCGGAGTTGAATAGGTCCAGGAGTTCGCCGAGTCGGCGCTGGTCGATGTTGTCCCGGTTGAAGATCCGCGGCAGGGTGGCGGCGAGGGAGGGGTTGGAGCCCATGATGAGTTCCATTGCGTCATCAATGAGCTCGCCGATGGTCTTCGCGGCCCCCGCGGCCCCCAGCGAGTCCGGTCCTTCGGCTTCGATGCTGGCGCCGGCCTGGGTGCCCTTGGCATGCTGCGCCAAAAAGGTCCAGCGCGCGCGGGCGGGAACCCAAAAGACGCCGCGGCCGGTGTATTCGTCCGCGTCGTCAATGAGCTGGGCCACCTGATCGGCGTTCAATCCCTCAGCCGCCAGTTCGGCTTCGATCTGTCCGCGCCGCTCGTCGAAAGCGTCGGAGACATACTTCAGGAACACCAGCCCCAGGATCACGTCCTTGTACTGCGAGGCGTCCATGGAACCGCGCAGTTTATCTGCGGCCTTCCACAGCGTGTCCTTGAGTTCCTTCATGGTGGAGGGCAGCGCGGCACTCTTGGGCGCAGCAGACTTCGGGGGCACTAGGGGGTTCCTTCCGGGGGAGCGTGGTGAACGGCGAGGCGCAGGCTTCCGCCGGCCACACCGTCCCTGATCAGGGTACCCAGTTCTTCGAGCCGGGCCAGACGTTGCCGGGCTTCGCGCTGGGCGTGTTGGAGCTGTTCCAGGGCATCGGTCAGCGGCACGCGCTGTGCATCCGGCACGTGCCGCAGCCGCCAGGTCCGCCAATTCTTCGCGCCGGCGGCTTGGGCATTGATGTCTGCGGCAATGACGAAGGGATGCAGTCCGCGCGGATGGCTGGCGTTAATCCGCAGCACTCGTGCGGGGAGGACGACGACGGCGCCACCGCTCTGATCGACGACCGCGGCGGGGCGCGGGCTGGTACAGAAGACGATGTCGCCCGGTTCTGTGAGCCGGCCGCTGGGGTAGCGGGCTGCGAAGTGCAGCAAATCGACGCTGCGCCGTGAAGACCCTGAAAGATGATCCACTCCGGGAGCGGATAGCTCGGCAGAGCCAATCACCGCAGTGCCGCCGGCGTGGGCAGGTCCATCAGCGGTAAGGTCGCCGGGCAAGAGGCGGTTTCCCGGCAGATAGCTCAGCGTCCCGGCTGCCAGCAAGGTGCCGATGGTTGCAGCGGTCGTAGCCACCGCGCCTGGCCCGTGCCGGAGACCGCCAGCCTCGGCCGCCCCTGCCACGGCTGGCATCTCAGCGGATAACGCAGCACCGGACAACGCAGCACCCAATAAGCCAGCACCGGCTGCCGCAGCACCGGCAAACCCGGCTGCAGGCAGGACAGCGAGGGTAGCGGGTAAGGGTGGCGGATCCCCGGCCAGCAGCCGGAGCAGTTCTTCGGCGCGCAACACTGACTCGGCGCCGGAACCCCGCGTGGCCGGCGCCCGTTCTCCCGCTGCGGCCACCAGGGAGGCATTGCCGGCTAGCAGGGAGCGGGTGAACACCAGCCGGGCAAACCGAAAGGAGTGGGACCGGACGGCGGCTCGGTCGCCCATCGACGCGGCAATATCGGCGATCAGATCCTGCACCACATCGTCGGTGAGCTTGTGCCCGGACAGATCCGCGACCATGGTCCACCGATCGGCGATGTCCACGCTGACCAGGGAGGGGCCGAGCACCCATAGGGCCTGGGCCTCGCGCGGTTTGCTGCGCACCAGCCCCTGCGGCAGCCTGATCACCGCCCGGACACGGCCCGAACGCAGCAGGTCCGAGCGCAATAGGTTTGAGTGGACCAGATCCCCTCCTGCTGCCGGCGCGTCGCACAGTACGCGGGCAGGGGCCACGATCACCGCCCGCTGGTCGTCATCCATCTGCAGCAGCGTGTTGTCGATGCCCAGCAGCATGTCCCAGGGAGCCATGCCGGGGGAAGCGGGAGATGGATACTGGCAGACATGAACGGCCGGCCCGGTGAGCTCGAACGCACCCGATTCATCGACCCGCAGGCTCCGGTGCTCTGAACCATGCACCCGCAGCCGCCGTTGCACCAGACGCGCCTCTTCGCCGTCGTTCTGGGCGGTGACGAAAACCAGACTCCGCTCCTCGCCGGCCTGCTGCACAATGCCCAGCAGCACGTCACTGCCGCCGGGGGTCGAGTCGACGAAGACCGCGTCCGGTCCGAGCTGGCGGGAAAGTTCGACGGCGGCAGCGGCCACCAGCGCGACGGCCTCAGGGCTTAGCGCCGCGTTAGTATGCGCTCGCAGGCCGGTGCGGAACCGGCCGTCCATGAGCTTTTCGAATGCAGCTGCGACATTGAAAGCGGCATCGACGAGGGCATCCGTGTAGCGTGCGAGTTCGGGTAAGTGCTGCCCGGCGTGTTCCAGTTCGCGGAAGAGGAACGTATCGTCCGGATCGCAGTCGTCGGCGGCATCCAGCAGCTGATCTGCTGCCAGCGCGCCGAGCTGCCAACCCGTGATTGCCCGCAGCGCCAGCAGTGAGGTTAGGGTCTGAAATCTTCTGCCGGCACCCGCGGCCCTCGTGGAAGGAGCGGCAAAGGCCGCCACGTCCGCGGTTGCCTCCGCGTTATTACCCCGTCCGGTGGAGGCAAGCCAGGCGGCCACTTCCGCGGCATCGAAGACGTCCCGGCCGCGCACCGTCCGCTTCGGCAGCGGGAATGGATTAGCGGACGTGGCGCTGCGGGTCCGCCACATGGAGACGACCGGCCGCTGCACCCGGGCCAGCGCTGCCACGTCGGACAGGGACATCTCCAGGGGAACCGCGATAGCCGGCATGCGTTCCTCCTTGCTCCTGTTCGATAGCTGTGCTGACTCTCAGCATAGTGGTCTCTGAAGCCTGTTGCCGATCAACACTGATAAGCGGGGTTATCAGTGCTGATTAGTGTGACAAGGGACCCGTGGCCGTAGCTTGAAGTGGCGGGGAACAGCAGCAATGCTCCCGCCGGATGCCGCGGTCCCTGATTGGGGGACGGGCCGCGGCATCTGACCCATTTATTCCCCGCTTAGGAGTCCCAGTGAACGAGCCGACCAAGGCAACCAACCGTGGCCCTCGCAAGGGGCTTCGCACCGACACCACCCCGATACCCGTGCGCACTTTGCTCTACGGCTCGGACGGCACGGTGCTCGGACTGGCCAGCGGCAGGCTATTCGGCAGCGCCATCCCGGGACTGGTAACGATGCCGGACTACCCCGGCAGACGTGGTGAGGGATCCGCTGCAGGCCCCGCCCCGAAAGACTGAAAGGACCACAACGATGACAGTTCTACCCGAAGAGGAAACGGAAGTTTCGGAGCGCCAGGCCGGCAAAGAGCCGGGACGGTGGAAGCTCAAATGGACCGCAAACATTGCGGTAGCCGTGCTCTTGTTCGCCGGCGGCGCGGCAGCGGGATACACGATGCCCGATCCGAAAACCAGCGAAGCCTACCTTTCGCTGGACAAGCAAAAGTCCGCCGTTGAGCAGGACCGGGATTCAGCGAGGGCCGATCACGGACGAGTCAACGCGCTCTACAGCGCCCTGCTGAAGGGTGTTCCCGACCGCGAGGTCAAAGTCACGGCCCGGGAAACTGTTGTCGGGGCCGGCGAAGCGGCCCTCAAGGATGCCCAGGCTGCCGTGAAGAAGCGTGAAGACGCGGTCGCTGGGGCCGAAAAGCAAAAGGCTGCCAATACTGTCCGGGACGGAACCTGGGTTGTCGGCACGGACATTGAGCCGGGGACGTACCGGGCCGCATCCGCCGTGCAGTCGGGATGCTACTGGGGGATCTACCAGAGCGGAAGCAACGGCAGCAAGATCATCGAGAACGACATCCCGGGCGGGGGCAGACCCAGCGTTCTGCTCGCCGCCGGCCAGGACTTCAAGTCCAGCCGCTGCGGCAGCTGGGAAAAGCAGTAACCACGTCCGCCAGCTGGCATTTGCTCCACGGATTCTTCACGCAATTTCATCAGCAGTTTTATCAGCAACGCTTGACCTATGAAAGGCTCACCATGCGCTCTACAATTCACCACCGGTCCGATTCATCCGCGGCACCGCAGCAGAAGCGACTTCAGCAGAAGCCACTGGCCCGCACAGCGATCCGCCGCCGGAACCTCGCGGTTCCCGCGGCCGCGCTCCTGCTCGGCCTCACGCTGAGCTCCTGCTCCGGCGCCACCGCAGCGCCCGATACGGCTGCCGCTGCACCGGCTACCAAACCTGCGGCGGGACCTGAGGCCAAACCGGCGGCGGCGCCGGCAGCCAAACCGGCGGCGGCGCCGGCAGCGGCTCCCGCCGCCCCGACCGTCGGGACGCCCTTCACCGCCAAGATGCGCAATGGGAATACCGCGAAGATCACCATCGTCTCCGCCACACGATCGGAAAGTGTGGGCAACCCCTCCTTCTCCGTCCCGGCGACGACCGGCGGATTTCTGGTTCTGGATATTCTGTGGGAGACGGAGAAGGGGAAGACAAGCTCCAACCCGTTCTACTTCTCCGCCAAGGACGCCGAAGGCCGCAAGGCGGATCAAAGTCTCTTCGTGGAGAATCCTTTGGGATCCGG
>JBBSSN010000161.1:0-5270 GCA_038242035.1 Actinomycetales bacterium | reverse complement strand
CGCCGCAGTGGGGCCATCGGCCAGCTCGTGTCCAAGGATGGCCTCGGCCAGTTCAACCGCACCAGCCAGCAGCACATCCTGGGCTTCGATGACCACCGGCAGCACCACGGCGTTGAGCGCCGTCTGCGCCGCCGCCAGCAAACCAACGGCGTGCTCCAGCTCCGCCTGCTGGTGCACCATCGCCGCGGCGTGCTCGTCCTCCATCTCGGCACGGCGGATCTGAACCTCGGCAGCGGCGGCACGCATCCCAAAGGTGTAGCCGATGGAGTGCCCGCGGATGTATCCCGGGGAACCGGGACCGTCAGGTCCATCCGAGTCCACTGCCGCGAAACTTATCGGTTTGAAGGCGCTGCCGGCTGCGGAGGTTGAGGCGGGGTTGCTGGAGCGGGCCGTGTGGGCCGAATTGATAGCGGAATCAGTAGACAAGGTCATCCTCCTCGCTGCGGCGCACGGTGATGGTTCCCGCCGCTTCCAGCTCGCGGATGGACCGCACAATGTCCGCCCGGGCCTGCTCCACATGTGAGGCACGCACGGGACCTGCAGCGCTGCTTTCGGACTGCAGGATTTCGAGGTTGCGTTCGGTGATATTCGAGTGCACCACCTCGATGAGCTCGGGATCGGCACCCTTCAGGGCCAGGGCCAGGATCCCGGCGTCAATGCCACGCAGCACCTGCTGGACATCCTTACGGTCAAGTTTCACGATATCCGGGAAGGTCAGCATCCGGGAACGGATTTCCTCTGCCAGCACCGGATCACGTTCCTCCAGGCCGTCCATCAGGGCCTTCTCTGTGCTGACGTCGGCGCGGTTGAGGATCTCCACCAGCGACTCGACGCCACCAATTACCTCCGCCGTTTCGCGCAGCGACACAACAGCGTTAGCCCTGGCACGCAGCGTTTCGGCCACGATGCTGACCGCTTCGGGCGTCGGAGTGCCCATCGAGGCAAACGCCTGCGCCACTTCTGCGCCCAGCGGCTCACCCAACCCGGCGAGGACAGCAGAGCCCTTCTGCGCTCCGATGTGCCCCAAAATCAGCGCAATGGTCTGCGGCAGTTCCCCATCCACCAGGATCAGGATCTGGCGCGGATCAGCATCGGCCATGAATTCAAACGAGGTTCCCGCCATATTGGATTCCAGCCGGCCCATGACGCTCGCGGCCCGCTCCGATCCGAAGGACGCCTCCAACAGCTCGCGGGCGAAGTCGCGCCCACCGCGCGTATTCGACGTGGTGTGGAATGTCATCTCATGGAACTCACTGATTACCTGTCCTGCCACGGCCGGATCCACTCGTTGCATGGAAACGATCTCCGAGGCGACCTCCTCGGCCTCGGCTTCGGTAAACTGCTTCATCACCCGGGCGGCATTTTCCGGGCCCAGCTGCATCAGGATGATTGCGGCCTTCTGCATCCCGGTCAGAGTCATGTCGATGCTGGTTATAGCGGTGCCGTTCATGTCGCTGCCGTTCATGTCACTGCTGGTCATGTCACTGCTGGTCATGAGGGTGCCGCTCATACCGGGGTCCTGTCATCCATCATGCTGCGCAGGTAGCCTGCGGTTTTCTCCGGTTCGTGGGTGGCCAAAGAATCGATCCGGGCGCGTTTACCGTCCAGGTCATCGGGTCCGGTTTCGGGCAACCGCACGATTTCCCGGACCGGCGGAGCCACAGGCGCGGGCGTCAGCGCCATGGCCGTGGTGGCCGGGTCCAGCAGCCCCAAGGGGTCCAGCCGCTCGCCGAGTTCAACGGGCTGCCGGCTCTGCCGCCGGTTCTTCAGTGCGTAGAGCAGAAGCGCAAGGGCGATCAGGAGCAGGATGCTGGCCACAATGATGATGGTCTTCCAGGTCTCTGCCGTGCGCTGGGCATCCGCGTCGGCCTTGGCAGCATCCAACGCGGCCTTAGCATCGGCGGCTCCTGCGGTATTGAACGGCAGCGCAGCGACCGTCACCACGTCCCCACGGGCAACGTTGATCCCTGCCGCGGAGGAAACCAGGTCACGCAGCGTTGACATATCCAGGCCATCTGCCGTCGCCTTGTTTACCGCCACGGACACCGTCTGCCGGGTCACCGCTCCGGCCGGCATTGTGGTGGTCTCGGTCGTTTTATTGACAGCGTTGTTTTTCGTTGTCTTATCCGAGGTATAGGTGCCGTTGGCGCCGTCGGCCGGTGCCTTGCTGTCCGCTCCCAGCACGCCCGCAGCGCCGGCTCCGGAGCCGGTGGAGGACTCGGTGGTCTTTGATTCATTCAAGGCCGGAGCATTCTCCGGTTGGGTGAAGGATTCCTGCACTTTTTGTCCGGTCTGCTGGCTCATGTCCGCGGCCACGGCCACGGTGGCATTGCCCGGCCCGGCCACCCGGTCCAGCATGGTCTGTACGGCCGCAGTGATCCGCTTTTCATAATCGGTGCCCTGCTTGGCTGCTCCCCCGGCCGCCCCAGTCCCCACCGCGGAAAGCACAGTCCCGGACGAATCAATGACCGCGACGTTCAGCGGCTTGAGTCCGTCAATGGAAGCGGACGTCAGGTGCACAATTGCCTGCACCTGATCCGAATTCAGCGCCGCGCCCTTGGCGGTTTCGATGAATACCGAGGCCGTCGGGTCCTGCTTTTCGGAGGCAAACACGGTGTCCTTGGGGATGGCGAGTTTCACCGACGCGGTTTTCACACCGTCCATGGCGGAAATCGTGGAGGCCAGCTCACCCTCCATGGCCCGCTGGTAGGTCACGGTCTGCTGAAATTCCGAGGACGTGACACCCATATTGTCCAGCAGCGAATAGCCGGCCGTCTTGTTCGCCGGCAGTCCCGCGGCGGCCGCCTTGAGCCGCTCGTCGTATACCTTCTCCTGCGGCACCATAATCGTTGCGCCGCCGTTGGTCAGCTCATATGGCACGCCGTCGGTGCGCAGCTGGTCCACAATGGTGTTCGCGTCCGCGGCAGCGAGTCCGGAAAACAGCGGGGTGAGCGTGGGCTTGGTCAGCCAGGACGTCAGGGCAATGCCGCCCAGCACCAGCGCGGCAATACCAATAATGGCGATGGTCCGCTGGGCCACGCTGAAGCCGCCGACCGTGCGCCCCAAACGGGCGAAGAATGCGGAGAGTTGTACCGGCATCAGGCTTGCATCCGCATGATCTCGTTGAACGCGTCGACGCCCTTATTACGGACCGCTGCCACGAGCTCAAGCGTCACCTGGGCCCGCGTCGCGGCGAGCGTCGCGGTGTGGATATCATCCAAATTGCCCGTCACGGCCTTAACCGCCAGATCGTTGGAGGTGGACTGCAGTTGCTGCAGGCCGTTGACAGCGCCCGTAAGCGTGGACGCAAAGCCTGCGCCGTCGTCGGACGCGGTTGGCTGCACGGACGGCAGGTATCCGGTCGCCGTGACTCCCTGGACCGACGGGATTGCGGGAATGACCATCAGGAGCGTCCGATCTGCAGTGCTGCTTCGTAAGTAGTTTTAGCCCGGTCCACCACGGCGGCATTTGCCTGATAGCCGCGCTGCGCCATGATTAACTTGCCCATTTCGAGCCCCAGATCGATGTCCGGGTAGCGGACGTAGCCGTCCTTATCCGCCAGCGGATTGTCCGGCTCGTGGACCAACCGCCCGGCAGCGTCGCCGTAGGCGGTCCCGGCAACAAAGACGCCGGAGTTTCCCGGCCCCTCCTGCGCCTGCACGAAACGTGCCTGAAACGCGGCGCCGTCCGTGCTTTTGGCGGTGTTGACGTTGGCCAGGTTGTCCGCCACGGCATCGAGCCACTTGCGGTGCACCGTCAGTGCGGAGCCGGCAATGCTGATCGCGTCCGTCATCAGTTGGTCCGCATCGCGGTGCGCATGCCGGTAAATTGAGCGTTGGAGGCTTGAGCTGCGAACTGGTAGCGCAGCACCGTCTGGATGTTGGCGAGCGTCTCGGTATCCAGATTGACGTTGTTCCCGTTCAGCTGCGTCGCGTCCAGCGATCGGGTCGTCGTGGCCGCCGCGTGCCCGTCCCGTGCCTGCACCGAGGAACTCAGCGCGGCCTCGAAGGCAACTTTTTTGGCATGATAATTAGGGGTATTGACGTTGGCAATATTGTCGGCGATGGTGCGCTGCCGCATGGCCAAACCGTTCAGTGCACTATCAAGCGCCACCGTAGTCACGGAATCGAACAACTTTTACCCGCTTCGTTAAAAAGGGACAAGCTGGCCGATCCGTGGCCATTTCAGTGAGCGATCCGTGCTCTTCTCTAGCTATCGGCATCCGTGGGAGTTTGGTAAGGAGAATGTCAGAAGTTTATTTGTTGGGTTTATCGGCAGGCTTACTAGCCGGTCACATCCAGGAAAACCGGGCGACCCGCGCCAGAGGATTCGGGCACCGATTGAATGGCCGCCAGGTGCTGCATGGTCTGCCGCTGCTGCACTTCCAAATGCTCGACGGCGGCATGCTGGTCCGCGAGCAGCCGGCGGGCCCGCTCCATCAGTTCCACGGGAATCGGCCCGGCATCGGCCGTCGGATGCCAGGGAGCGGCGGAGTCAGTGAGCTGTTCTTCCAGCCGGTCAAGAATGCGGGCCCACTCGGCAGCCTGTGCCTCAGCCGATGCCAAGGTTTCCGCCCGAAGCCGATGCCGTGGCCAACTGCACGGGCAGCGACGCAGCCGCCTCATGCCAGGATTGCCGCAGCGGTTCCAGCACCGTAATGCAATCCCGCGTTTTCGCCGCATCACGGCGGATATTTGCCTCAATCATCGTGTTGGACGCGAACGTATAGAGTGCGACCAGCTGGTCAGCACCATCCCAAGCCTCCACGTTCAGTGAAGCGGATAACTCCGCAATAATGGCCTGCGCATGGACAAGATTCTCCGATGCGATCGCCCAATTTTGTTCCTGCTGGGCAACCTCGGCCCGGCCCAGATCAAGCAGCAGCCGGTCATAGAGCATGGTCAGCAAGCGCGCCGGCGGTGCGGACAGGACCGCCTCCCGGTTGTATTTGGCCATCTGCTGTGCGTAGGCAGTGCTCATGGTACTCAGGCTCCCGTGCTCGATGACGATAGGCCGGACAGCTGTGCGGTCAGCCAGGACTGCTGTGACTTCATTTTCCCCAGAGCAACCTCGAGGGCTGCATACGTTGACTGCAACCCGGCCTGCCTGCTCGCCAGCCGAAGGTCCCAACTGCTGATCTGATCACTGAGGTCTCTGATGGCGCTCTGCTGGCCCGTGATCTGGGAGGTTACGGTACCGCTGTATTTATCGGAGGCGACGTTGGCGGCAGTGCTTACCCGGGAGGCAATTTCAGCGAGGGCGGCTTTAGT
>JBBSSN010000160.1:0-5283 GCA_038242035.1 Actinomycetales bacterium | reverse complement strand
TCACGCGTCTTTGTTGCGCGTCTTCTCGGACTCGACGTTTTTGACCCGCTGGGTGACCGGCTGGGGCGATTGCGTGACGTTGTCGTGCTTGCCCGCGGCGTCACCGGTGCACCGCACGCCGTCGGGATCGTCGTCGAGGTTCCCGGCAAGAAGCGCGTTTTTGTGCCGATGACCCGGGTGACGTCCATGGAGCAAACGCAGATCATCTGCACCGGGCTGGTCAATCTGCGCCGCTTTGACCAGCGCGGCGCCGAGATGCTGGTGGTAGGTGAGCTCTTTGACCGCAAGGTGACGCTGACCGACGGCAGCGGGGACGCGGTGGTGGAGGACATTGCCCTCGAAGAGCAGCGCAATGGGGACTGGCTGATCTGCCAGCTGTTCGTCCGCCGCGGATCCTCTACCTCGCGGTTGCGGGGTCTGCGCCGCGGGCACACCATGCTAATCGACTGGTCGGATGCGAATCAGGGCGAGAACACCGAACCGCAGGGCGCCGGGCAGTTTGTTGCCACGCATGAGGACCTCAAGCCCGCGGATTTTGCCGACGCCCTGCAGGAAATGTCCGACAAGCGGCGCATCGAGGTTGCCAGCGAGCTGCAGGATGAGAGGCTTGCGGATGTGCTCCAGGAGCTCCCGGAGGAGGACCAGGTCCAGCTCCTCTCCGCCTTGGACAATGAGCGCGCGGCGGATGTGCTGGAGGAAATGGATCCCGACGACGCCGCCGACCTGCTCGCGGACTTGTCCCCCGCGAAGGCGGAGCAATTACTGGCGTTGATGAATCCCGACGACGCCGACGACGTCCGCAGGTTGCTGCAGTACGACGACGACACGGCCGGCGGTCTGATGACGCCGGTGCCGGTGATCCTCCCGCCCGAAGCGACGGTGGCCGAGGCGCTGGCGCATGTGCGCAGCGAGGAGCTCTCCCCCGCGCTGGCGTCCGCTATTTTCATCTGCCGGCCGCCGCTGGAAACACCGACAGGACGATTCCTGGGCGTGGTGCATATCCAGCAGCTGCTGCGCAGTGCCCCGCCCGAACAACTCGGAAGCATTGTGGACACCATGCTGGAGCCCGTTTCGGACCACGCGAGTGTCAGCGAAGTCAGCCACACAATGGCCTCCTACAACCTCAACTCACTGCCGGTGGTTAATAAGGCCGGCCGTTTGGTGGGGGCGGTGACTGTTGACGACCTCTTGGACCATCTGCTCCCGGACGACTGGCGAACCCACGATGACGGCGCCCCGATGAGAAAACCAGGAGGCCGCGTTGGCTGAGAAGCATCCCAACAAGCTCGGCGGTCTGGACACCCCCCGCGAGCTGCGCTCCCGGATGCTGCCCAATTTCGCCAGTGATCCGGACACCTTCGGCCGCTTTGCCGAGCGCTTCGCACGTTATATGGGCACGGCGAACTTCCTGCTTTACATGACGATTTTTGTCATCGTCTGGATCGCCTTCAACGTCGTGGGGCTCTTCGGTCTTAAATGGGATCCGTACCCTTTTATCCTGCTGAACCTGTTCTTCTCCACGCAGGCTTCCTACGCCGCACCGCTGATCCTGCTGGCGCAGAACCGGCAGGATGACCGGGACCGCGTCACGATTGAGCAGGACCGCGCCCGGGATGAGCGCAACCTCGCGGACACGGAATACCTCACCCGTGAAGTGGCCGCCCTGCGCATCTCGCTGCGCGAAATAGCTACCCGCGACTTTGTCCGTTCCGAGCTGCGGTCTCTGCTGGAGGAGCTGCTGACGGCCCAGGATCACGAGGTGGATGCCGATGCCCAGCCGGTCCGGGAGAGTTCCCGGGACAGCAAGGGCTCCCCGAAAACCACCTCCCTTCCGCGCGTCCAGGCGGGCAGGAACCCCGGCGCGCGGTCCAGGTTGGGAAACTAAGATGGCGCCAACCGAAGGTCTGACGGCATCCGGAAGTGGGATTATGCCATCGGCTGCCGCGCTGCGTGCCGCGCTGGCGTCGGTGATCGATCCCGAGCTGCGGCGTCCGATCACCGAGCTGGGCATGGTCAAAGAGGTAACCGCCGACGTCGACGGCCGGGTACACGCCGTCGTCCGGCTCACTATCGCGGGCTGCCCGATGCGGGACACCATCCGCACCGATGCGGCCCGCGCGCTTGCGGGCGTCGACGGAGTGACCGACGTCGAGGTGGAGCTGATCGCGATGACGGTGGCGGAACGACAGGCGCTTAAGGAACAACTCCAGGGAGCCGGCGCAACCCGGGGTATTGTCTTTAATGACCCCGGCTCCCTCACCCGCGTCTATGCCGTGGCCAGCGGAAAGGGCGGCGTGGGGAAGTCAAGTGTCACGGTGAATCTGGCCTGCGCGATGGCCGCCAAGGGCCTGCGGGTGGGCATCGTGGACGCCGACATCTACGGCTTTTCCGTACCGGGTCTGATGGGATTGACGACGAACGGTGTTACCCAGACTCCTACCCGCGTGGACGAGATGATCCTGCCGCCGGTGGCCTACGGGGTCAAGGTCATCTCCATCGGAATGTTCATCACGGGCAACCAGCCCGTGGCATGGCGTGGCCCGATGCTGCACCGGGCGCTGGAGCAGTTCCTCACCGACGTCTACTTCGGAGACCTGGACGCGCTGTTCCTGGATTTGCCCCCCGGCACGGGGGACGTGGCGATTTCAGTCGCCCAGTTGCTGCCGAAGGCGGAGATCCTGGTGGTCACCACTCCCCAGACAGCGGCGGCCGAGGTGGCCGAACGTGCCGGTGCCATCGCCCTGCAGACCGGTCAAAAAGTGGCGGGTGTGATCGAAAATATGTCGCATCTGACATTGCCGGACGGCAGCACCATGGACCTGTTCGGCTCCGGCGGCGGTGGGCTCCTCGCCGAAAGGCTGAGCCAGACCATGAACGCGCCGGTGCCGCTGCTGGGCCAGATCCCGCTGGAGATAGCGCTGCGGGAGGGCGGAGACAGCGGTATGCCAATAGTTCTCTCCACTCCGGACGCCGCCAGCGCCAGGGCTCTGCAGGAGATTGCGGACCAGTTAGCGGTGCGCCCGCGCGGGCTCGCCGGGCTCAAACTCGATGTCAGGCCAAGCTGACGTCAGCCGGCTTCTGGCTTTAGGTGGCTTCGACGTCGAAAGGGGCATGTTCTCCAACGGCCAGCTGGTCCAGAACCCTGCCATTCACGGTGCCGGTACTGCCCGGACCACCCCACATGGGTGTGGAGTCAGCGCTTTTTTCCAGCGACAGACCCTCCGATGCCGCCGTACCCAGTGCAGCCGCCGCCGGACCCGCTGAACTGACCGGCTTGACCGGGGCTTCGTCGTCGTCCATCAGTGCATCGCGGATGATCCGGCGAGGATCGTACTGGCGCGGATCAAGCTTTTTCCAGTCGATCTCGTCCAGATCGAGGCCGGCCTCATCCTTAATGGTTTCCCGCGCGCCGGCAGCCATCCGACGGACCTCGCGGATCAGGTTCTTGAGCTTTTCAACGTATTCGGGCAGCCGCTGAGGGCCGATCACCAGTACTGCCACAATGGCAATGATGATCAGCTCCGGAGTATTGATTCCAAACACCTTAGGAAGATTACCCTCTCCGGCTCAATTGCAGCGACTTAGCGCCGCATCGTCCCCCGCACGGGTTAAGCACGGCTAATGAATGCCGGCAATGCGCGGCAGCTTCAGCCTCGGCTTGGCAGTCTTCCGCGCGGAATCCACCTGTGCACCGGATGCGCGGGCGGGCGCACGGTGCGCCAGCGATTCACGCAGCATGGTCCTGCCGCGGTGGATGCGCGATCGCACCGTGCCGAGCTTTATGCCCAGCGCGGCGGCGACCTCATCGTAGGAAAGACCCTCCAGATCACAGAGCACGACGGCGGCGCGGAAGTCCGGCGGCAACGCCTCCAGCGCGGCCTGCACGTCGATGTCAAGATTGTTGTATTCGAAGAGACGTTCCGGCCCGGGATCCTTGCCCGGCAGCCGTGTCTCAGCGTCCTCGCCCAGCGCGTCGAAGCGGATCCGGCTCTTGCGGCGTGCCTGGTCCAGGAAAAGGTTAGTGGTAATCCGGTGCAGCCAGCCGTCTAAGGTCCCCGGCTTGAAATTTGCCAGAGAACGGAAAACACGGACAAAGACCTCCTGGGTGAGGTCTTCGGCGTCGTATCTGTTTCCGGTCAGCCGGTACGCCAGGCGGAACACCTTGGCGGAATGATTGGTGACAACTTCCTCCCACGACGGTGCCACCCATTCCGGGTCACCGGTGCGCTCAATATTTACCTGCTTCTCTACGGTTCCGCCGTCGGAGGTCCCGCCGGAAGAACCGGACGCGGACGTCGATAGGACCGGTCCGTGTACCGCAGCCGCTGCTGTTGCAGTCATGGCCGCTCCTTTCTGTCCTTGGCCTTCCCGTTAAGCGGGTTTGGCCCAGTTAAGCAAAACGTGCCGCCGGAGGTTTCGCTCCGCCAAAGACTCCGCCGGTGACGGCGTCTTAATGGCTATTCGTTGCCGCTGCCCTGGCGGATGGTCTGCTGCTGTGCAACGTCTGCCGGTAATATTCGACGAGTCTTAAGTATGTCAAATTAAGCTGGATACACACTGACAGACTTACGCAGCGCGTAACAGGGCATATTACCGCCAGGCAGTAGGCTTGGAAGCAATCCGTGCAACAGAGTAGGAAACTTCGAATCATGAGTGCCGACAAGTCCACCAGCTGGTCCTATACCGAAGGCCTGCCGACCGAGGACGATGTTTTGCTGCGTGCCCGTGAGCGTTCTCATGAGCTTGGAATTTTTCCGGTCAGCCCCGGCGTCGGTTCGGCCCTCACCGTGCTCGCCGCCGCGTCCAAGGCTCAGACCGCCGTGGAAATCGGGACAGGGGCCGGCGTCTCGGGCGTCTGCCTGCTGCGGGGGCTGAACCGACAGTCCGTTCTGACCACCATCGATGTCGACGTGGACCACCTCAAGGCTGCCCGTGAGGCCTTCGTCGAATCCGGATCTCCTGCCAACCGCACGCGCACCATCTCCGGGCGGGCGGCGGACGTGTTGCCGCGGTTGACCGATTCCGCCTACGATCTGGTGTTCATCGACGCAGACAAGCCCTCGTACCCGGGATACGTCGAACAGGCCATCCGGTTGCTGAAGTCCGGCGGCCTGCTGATCGTCAACGACGCGCTGGATAAAGACCGGGTCTCCGACCCTGCCATCCGCGACGCTGGAACCGTGGTCCTGCGCCAAGTGGGGAAAACTGTCCGGGAGGACGACCGGCTGATGAGTGCCATGCTGCCTACCGGTGACGGACTGCTGCTCGCCGTCAAGCGCTAGC
>JBBSSN010000159.1:0-5378 GCA_038242035.1 Actinomycetales bacterium | reverse complement strand
TTTCAGATCCCGCAGCAGGGTCAGCACACGCACCTGGTTCTTGAGGTCCAATCCGGTGGATGGTTCATCCAGGACAAGCAGCGGGCAGCCGGTGGCGATGGCGCGGGCAATGAGGACCAGCTGCTGTTCGCCTCCGCTGAGTGTGGGAAAGAGCCGGTCCGCCAGGTCCGCGATGCCGACCCGCTCCATGGCCTGCAGCGCTGCGGATCGATCGGCCGCACCCGGGGAACGAAAAATGCGGACCTGGCGCGCCCTGCCCATGAGCACCATATCCAGCGCACGATAGGCGAAGGAGCTGCTGTGGGCCTGCGGTACATAGCCCACCGTTTCCAGTCTGGTGATGGTGCCCTCGGTAGGCGCCAGAAGCCCGGCCGCACAGCGGACCAGCGTGGTCTTACCGCTGCCGTTGGGCCCCAGGACCGCCGTCGCGGTGCCCGCCGACACCCGGAAACTGACGTCGCGGAAAATGTATTCGGCCGCCCGGTATCCATAGGCAACGTGGTCCAGCTCAAGCACTGTCCCAAATCCTGTCCCGGTTATGGCGCAGCAACAAAAAGAAAACCGGCGCACCGATCAGTGCGGTCAGCACACCCAACGGGATCTCCCCGGCTGTGGCGGTGCGCGCCACAGTGTCTACTGCGATGAGGTAGCACCCGCCCAGCGCAAAGCACACCGGCAGCAGCACCCGGTGGTCAGGCCCCACCCACATGCGGGCCAGGTGCGGGATGACCAGTCCCACCCAGCTGATCACTCCGCTGACGGCCACCGCGCCGGCCACGATGAGTGCGACGGCGATCAGGACCACCACACGTAAGGTGCGGGGCCGCAGACCCAGTGCGGCGGCATCCTCATCACCGAGGGACAGCACATTGATCCGCCAGCGCAGGGCCAGCAGCACACCGGTCCCGGCCAGAATCGGGATAACGGCGATCAGGACCTTTGCGTAATTCGCCGTCGCTACACTGCCCAGCAGCCAGAAGACGATCGCAGGCAAGGTGGTGAACGGATCGGCGATGTAGGTGATCAGCGCCACCAGCGCGGAGAAGAACGATCCCACGACCACGCCGCCGAGCACGATCATGAGCATCGGTGTGCCGCCGCGGCCGGAGGTGATCAGGAAGAGCAGGCCCAGCGCCGCCAACCCGAAGACAAAGGACCCGCTCACCAGCACCAGGGAGCCCAGGCCAAACAGCAGGGCCAGTGCACCGCCAAAGGACGCCCCGGCCGATACGCCGATGATTTCCGGGCTGACCAGCGGATTACGAAAGATGGCCTGCAGCGCGGCGCCGCCAATGGCAAGGCCGCCGCCCACCAGCAGCGCCAGCAGAACCCGGGGGAGCCGGACCAAGAGCACTACGGTTTCTTCGGAACTGTTCATGGGCGTGTCCAGCGGAAGCACCCGGGAGGCAAGGATCTGTACTACATGCCAGAACGGTACGTGGTAGCGGCCTACCGTCAGCGCCAGCACTGCCAGGGCGAGCAGCAAAAGTGCCGTGCCTGCCATTGGGCCAATTATCCGAGGAACAGACCGTACTGCCGGTGCACCGAGTCTCTTGGGCCTCAGCTCCCGGACCTCACGCGCCACGGAACTGTTCGTAGTCAGCCGACTGGCTGTTCACGCTCATCCACAACATGGTGTCTATTTCCGCCGAATCGGGAGCGCGGCCATACAGGAAGCGGTAATAGTCCGGGATGGCACCGCGCAGCGGGGAAGGGGCCTGGCCTGGAAAGCTGATGTCCGTGAGCCACTGCCACATGAGCGGCGATTCCTGGCCCGGTGGGTCCCAGCGGTATCCGCCGAGGGGAACCTTATAGACCCTCCGATGACGCACCGCCGCAACGTTCTGCCAGACCGGGTCTGAATAGACATCCTGAGGCAGGGCGCCATCGAAGTTGCCCAGCAGGATGACCTCGGGATTCCATGCCAGGACCTGCTCCACATCCACGCCCACCATGCCGGAGCCCTTGACTCCGGTATCCGCGGTGGCGGGATTGCTGCCGCCCACCAGTTTGATATAGAAATCGTTGTAGCTCCCGTTTGCGGCTACCTTGAGACCTCCCGTGAAGCGGTTGAAATACAGAATCCCCGGTCCTGGGCCCGACCGACCGGACGCCAGAGCCCGGATCCTGGTGAGCTCATGGTCGCTGCGGGATTTCATCGCGGTGGCCCGCTCCGGCTTGCCCAGCATTTCCGAGAACAGGGTGACCCAGGTGTCAACGTCCGACTGTTGTCCGGTGTTGGTCAAGCCAAGGACCGTCAGCCCGGCGTTCTCCAGTGGTTCGGTGAGTTGGGAATCGCTCCACTGCACGACGACATCCGGGTTCAGCGCCCGGATGCTTTCCACATTCGGGGTAAAGTCCGCCGTGGCAATCTCGTGCGGGACCTTCAAGGCATTCGGAAATAATTTGCCCATGGTGCCGTCCCGCATGGCCAGCCACGAGGCATTGTGCATCCCGCTCAGATGGTCAGCGCTCTGATCAACGGCGACCAGCAGAGACGCGGCGGGCATCGGAATGGTCACTACGCTGGTAACAGGCCTGTCGAACGTCAATGTCCTGCCCCGCTGGTCGGTGACACTGATGGGTTGGGCCAACGCCGCAGTGCTGCTTCGCGCCGCGGTGTCTTCCGGGGCCGCAGCGCTGTTATCCCCGCACGAGGACAGAAGAACCGCGCCGCCGCCCAGCATCATCATGGACAGAACCGAACGGCGGCTCATGTCGGGGTTGCTCACGGGCTGGCCTCCTTATGGGAAAGATCAGCAAAGTATGTTCTCTTCGATTGCTCACAGCATCCGCCCGAACGGCAGGGCTGTCAACGGCACTACGACATCTTCTCCGGCTCCGGCTTCGGTACTGATCCTTGTGGGCTGCGGCTGGTGGTGCTAGCGTCAAAATCACCTGTTGTGGAGCGAGGCCAAATCATGGTTATTAACGGTGCCCAGTTGTTTGTCCGTTACGCGTATCCGCCCAATTCGCGGGGTAGTTGCGGGCCCGAAGACAGCGATGCCCTTCTGCACTATGGTCAGTCCGGAGTGACGGACCGGGGATTGAAGGAGCTGGCAAAAGGATTCGCCGGCGCGTGGCCGTATCTTGAACTGATCGCCGGGGCCACCAAAATAGCCGATCCACTGGATTACCGGGTGGTGGAGGCCTACTGGGTCGGTAACACGCTGCTGGACACTGTCGGCGTGCGGAACATCGGCAACTCGATGGAGGACCGCTTCCGGGCCCGTACGGGAATGCAGTTCCCGCATCTGGTCGAGGGGGTGCTTGCCGGCGGGGTGCCGCACCACAGTTTCCACGTCTTCGAGATCTATCCATGGCTGGGGCTGCTCCGCGATGACCGCAGATACCCGACAGCGCTGAACGTGCTGGACCAGTGCCGGATCCGCTGGGGCGAGGTGTTGGCCGTGACCGGGGATGAGGCATTGGTGCGCTCGCAGCCGCTGGTCTGGGACGGTGCGGTGCTCAGCCTGGGCCCGGCAATCGTGGAGACCGCCAAGCATGCCGTTGCGGGCACCGGCTTTGTCACCGATCTGGCCGTCGGCGATGCGGTCTCGCTGCACTGGGATTGGGTCTGCGACAGGCTCACCCCGCTGCAGCTGCAGCGGCTGCAGCACTTTACCGTCCGGCATCTGAAGATCGCCAACACCGGCGTCGAACACCGCGGCACTGCCGTAGCGCTGGAACATTAGCCTGGGGCTGACGCGTCCTCGTCCGGACCGGAACCCATGAGTTTCAGGCCTCCCATCGCCTGCTCGGCGCCGGCAGCGTCCACCCGCTCCAACGCGAAGCCCATGTGGATAATCACCCAGCTGCCGGCCTCCAACGGGCCCTCATCCAGCAGGCCGATGTTGATTTTCCGCCGTACACCGGCGACGTCCACCAGAGCCAGCTGATCACCGTAGCCGGCGAGCAGCTCAATCACCCGGCCAGGGATTCCCAGGCACATGATCCATTTCTCCTTATCGCTGGAAGACGTTCAGTAATTTCCTCGATTAGCTGCCCGATTGCGCTCAGCGCTTCCGGGATGGCGGCTGCCACGGCAGCGGAGAGTCCGATTCCTTCCGCCAAGTCACCGGGCACGCAACCCACAACAAATGTCAGGGGAACACCGCCGCCCAGTGACGTCAGCCGGTCCAGCACAGCCACCGGGTCCATTCCGTGCGGGTCCAGGGCCGCTGGCCCGCCGCCGTGATTGTTCTGCAGATCCTCGGAGCGGACCTGCAGAACACGGATGGCTCCGTACGTTTCCGCCGCCGGACTTGAACTCTCGGATCCGTTGCCGCCACTTGTCCGCCGTGCCGGCACGGTGTCGACCAGGATCAGGGCATCCACGCCGTCAAGCAGATCATAGGCCAGATGCATTCCGCGGATGCCATAGTCCACCGCACGGACGCCTGGCAGGAGCATCGCCGCATCTGTTGCCATCAGACGCGCGACCTCCGGACCGAACCCGTCGTCGCGCAGGAACATATTGCCGACTCCGGCCACGAGTATGCAGGCGGGGGCAGGATCGATGCCGCTCACATCCGGCTGATTTTCACGTAGCGGACAATGTCCGGAATCGAGCGCACCATCACCGCGATTCCTGTCAGGGCGGTCAGTGCCAGCATCACAGCGGACAGCTTTCCCAGGGTTTTCATGTTCAGGTTTCCTTTCCATTTCCCGTAGCGGGTACCGGGTCGAGAGGCTCCAGCTCGTCCGGAGAGAAGTAGAGGTACCGTCCGTACCACTCCTGCAGTTCCGCGGCCGGATCCGCTTCAATGACGACCGCGACGTGAGTGCTGCCGTCGACGTCGAAATGAACGCCAGTGACGCGCGCGCTCTGCCCGGCCGAAAACAGGTCCTGCGCATCCGCCCGGCGGCGCGGCATGACCACAACGCGGCTGCCCCTGGCAACGGGCACCCCTTTGATCACGACAGCGTCGGTTTCCGGCCTGACACTGGAATCTGCCGCAGGATCCCACCAGGGAGCCTCCGTGAGGGGACTATCGCCGAGGGCCGGGAACGCAGGGGTAAGGGCAGCGCCGTCCCGCGGTCCGCCCAGGATTCCTGCCCCCCGTTCGAAATCAGGCTCAGGTGCTACCTCCGCATGCGGGTTGCGGAGGATGCCATGCAGGGCCTGCAATTGGTCATCGCTCATAGCCTCGCAGCGGTCAATGATCGCCGCAGCCCGCGGATCCGTGGCCCTTGCCTCGGCTTTTTCATCCTCGGTGAGCGTCAGCACCCGCAGCGTGAGGATCTCATCGATTTCGGTTGAATCGTAGAGCGCCACCGAGCTTTCCGGTGCCACAGCGGGATGGTCATAAAGAATGATCGGGGAGATCAGCAGAACGTCGCTTTGCCCCTCTGGCCCGGCCAGGACGGGCCAGCAG
>JBBSSN010000158.1:0-5385 GCA_038242035.1 Actinomycetales bacterium | reverse complement strand
GCCCCGAGCAGCGCCATGACCGCCGCCGTCGTCGTCACCACCGCCTGAGCAGTGGCCTGCCGCGTAGTCTCCTCCTTGCCCGAAACGTCCACCATCTGCGCCGTGCCGTCGGCACGCAAATGGGTCAGGCCGTCGGCACGCGAATGGGTCAGGCCGTCGGCACGCAAATGGGTCAGTCCGGGGTCCGGGGTGGCTTCGGGCGGAATCGGTGAATTACTCATAGCAGCCATACTTCCACCTCTGCCCCCGCGGCAAGAGATGTTACCTGGGCCGGGATGTGAATCAGCGCGTTCGAGGCCGCAAGCGCGCCGAGCAGGTGCGACGACGGCCCACCTTCGGGACGGACGGTGGGATGAGCCGGCGGGTCGGCCGCTTCGAAAACTGCCCGGCGGATCTGGTGTTTGCCTGCCGGCGAAGTCAACGCTTCGGTCAGGGCCGCCAAGACCTTGATTCGCGACCGCGGAGCCCCAATGAGTTCCGTCAACGCCGGCCGCAGGAACATTTCGACGGACACTACCGCGCTCACCGGGTTCCCCGGGAAGCCTAGAAACGGTACGCCGTCGAACGTCCCCAGTCCCTGGGGGCCGCCCGGTTGCATCGCGACGGAGAGGAAATCCACCTCCTCCCCGGCCAGTCCTTGCCTCACGACTTCATAGGCTCCGGCGCTGATTCCGCCGGTTGTCACGATCGCGTCCACGCCGGCGGTGGCGAGATACTCCCGGACTGTCCGCAGGAACATTGCAGGATCGTCGGGCACCAGCCCCGCCGGCAGCACCTCCACGCCCGCCTCGAGCAGGGCTGCCTGCAACAACATCGAATTGGCATCATAGATTTTGCCCGCCGGAAGCTCAGTACCCGGGGCCAAGGTTCCTGGAAGGACGACCTCGTCCCCTGTGGTCAGCAGCAGAACCCGGGGTTGGCGCCGGACGGACAGCGTTGTCAGTCCCAGCGCGGCGGCCAAGCCAAGGTGCCCGGCCGTCAGCCTCGTCCCCGCCTTAATGACCCGCTCGCCGCGGCGCACGTCGCTGCCGGCGGCACGGACAAAAGTGCCTGCTGCGGTGGCGGGCAGCGCGACCGTTTGTCCGGAACCCGGCGATGCGTACTGGAAGACCGGAGGAATGGCCAGTTCCACCGGGACCACAGCGTCCGCGCCAGCGGGCAGCATGGCGCCGGTCATGATCGGCGCCGCCTGGCCGGGAATCAGCGCGGCCGGAACGGCACCTGCGGGGATGGCCGCGGTGAGCGCGAGCACGGCTGGGTGTGCACCGCGCGCACGATCAACGCTGTTCACGTCCGCGCTGTTCACGTCCGCGCTGTTCACCGCAAACCCGTCCATCTGCGAGTTGGCGAACGGCGGAAGATCCAGCGGGGCCAGCACATCATCCGCCGCCACCCGCCCCAGCGTCGCGATCAACGGCAGGGGTGTGCCGCCGTCGAACTTTCCGTCCCACGCCGCGCTCAGCAGCGACAGCACCGCCAGCTGATGTTCGGCAACGGTTCTGCGCATGGCCCATCCTTTTCGCTAGCGGTTTCCCACTAGCTTGCCACAGCCTGTTGACGGGAAAGCCAGCGCCGCAGTTAGCGGCCGCTCTCCGCAATCCGCTTGAGCGCGGCAAGGTCTGCAGCGACGGCCGCCACGTCGCCCGCAAAGTCCGCCTCGCTCATTCCGGGCCTGCGGCGGATAGTGAAAACCACCTCGCAGCTGTTCCCATCAGCGATCACGCGCACCGGGTTGTATACACCCTCCCCGGAAGGCAGCGTCACATCGTGGTCCAGGATGCCGTAAGGGTTCGTGACGGTGAAATCGATACGAATCCGGCCCATCGGTGAGTCCGCCAGCCAGTGGTCACCGACCCGCTCCACCGGGCTTCCGGTGAGCCCCGCGGCCCACTGCGGCAGGTGGGCGGGATCTGAGGCGTAGGCGTAGACCTCCACCGACGGGCGGTTGATCAGGATCGAAACATGCCGCGACCGCTCGGTCATCGCTTTGCCCCCTTCCTTGACGGGCGGCGCATAGTCGGCTCAGCGTCCGATGTTGGGGACGCCGGCGGGCGGCTCCCAGCCGGGATCCCGGCCGAACCATCCGGCAAGCCGATCCTGGACCGGCGCATCATCCGGTACCGGGATCTCCGCGCCGAAGGCCTGGTCCGGACCGCGATAGGCAGGTTGGAGCATCCGCTGCCCCCAGGCCAGTGCATAGGACGCCACGTCAGGATCCAGCTCAACGCGCTGCCCGGTGGCACGGGCAAGATCCCATGCATGGACGCTCAGCTCGGTGATCTGCTGGTCGGCGCGACTAATCAGCGGCACGTTCTGGCCGCCCGGACCGGCGGCAGTCGCATCCGG
The DNA here is from genome assembly GCA_038242035.1 of Actinomycetales bacterium. Taxonomy (GTDB): domain Bacteria; phylum Actinomycetota; class Actinomycetes; order Actinomycetales; family Micrococcaceae; genus Arthrobacter_M. Next base: position 3,039 of record JBBSSN010000158.1, on the reverse strand, counting down.
GTCCGCATCCCGCCATGTACTGAGCAGAGTCTGTGCGCGCTCCTGGAAATTGGACGACCAGTCACTTCCCCCGGGCCGCGGCGCTTGTGCCCAATCGGGTGTTTGAGCACGGGCAGCCAGCGTGAAATTATCCAGGTCCTGCACCACCATGTGGGTCAGCAGGGCATTTACATCCCAGGCGCTGCACGGCGTGGGGAGTGACGTCTGTTCCGGCTTCACGCCTGCAACGAGGTTTCCCGTCTGCAGTAAAGCGCGTTCCAGCAAATTCAGGGCATTGTCGGCGTCCATGGTCATAACAATTCCTTCCAAGAAGTTTCTGAAGCGGCTCAGCAATTCTGTGCGGCCAATCGTGGAGCAGGTCACATTCCGTTGGCAGGATTCTACTCTGCCCATTTTCTGAGATCTGGGGTGCGCAAAAGGGATTGAAACCGCGAAACACCCCGGCTTTTGCGGGCTTCAGTTGCCGCGCGGATGCGGCCACCCCTTGTCTAACCGCGTCTGAGGGAATAATATGACTTAGATGACGCAAATACGGATTTCCGATGCCGCGCGCTTTTTGAGCGTCAGCGATGACACGGTGCGGCGCTGGATTGAGAACGGGACGCTTTCCGGTGCCAGGGATGATTCCGGTCTGGCCGTGGTGGAAGGCCTGGAACTCGCCGCGCTGGCGCGGAAGCAGTCAGTACTGCCGGACGACCCGGCACAGGTCAGCAGTTCCGCGCGCAACAGGTTTGTGGGACTGGTGACAAATATCGTGGCAGACAAGGTGATGGCGCAGGTTGAACTCCAGTGCGGCCCGCATCGAATCGTTTCGCTGATGAGCAGCGAGGCCGTACGCGAGCTGGGGCTGGAGCCGGGATCCGTGGCCACCGCCGTCGTGAAAGCGACCACCGTGATCGTCGAGACTGCGCGGCGGAAGAGTGCTGCATGAGTCGGCTTTATTCCCCCGTTCGGCTCCGTCGTCTGAGACGGGCTCCGCTTAGGCGCCGGCCTCGGCGCCTGGCTGGCCTGATCTGCGGGCTCCTTCTTTGCACGACTCTGGCCGCCTGCGGTTCCCCGGGCGCCAGCTCTACGGGAGCAGGACCCTCGAAGGCCACGGGCGCATCACCGTCAACGGGGTCTGCGTCCGCCGGAGCAGATCTGTCCGGAACTTTGACCGTTTTCGCCGCGGCCTCGTTGAAGTCCACCTTTACTGACCTGGCCAATGAGTTCGAAACAGACCACCCCGGCAGCAAAATCCGGCTCAGTTTCGCCGGTTCCTCCGATTTGGTCACGCAGATTTCCGAGGGTGCTCCGGCGGATGTCTTTGCCTCCGCGGACAATGCCAATATGTCAAAACTGGAGACTGCATCCCTGCTCGCGGCCAGTCCCACGAACTTCGCCAGCAACGTGCTGACCATCGCGGTTCCTCCGGGCAATCCGGCTGCCATTGGCAGTTTCAAGGACCTGGGCGAGTCGGGCGTGAAAGTGGTGCTCTGTGCGCCGCAGGTCCCGTGCGGTGCCGCAGCGGCAAAGGTTGAGCAGGCCGCAGGCACCACAGTGAAACCCGTCAGTGAGGAATCCTCGGTCACGGACGTGCTCGGAAAGGTCAGCTCCGGCGAGGCCGATGCCGGCCTGGTCTATGTCACAGATGCCAAGGGCGCGGGCAACAAGGTCACCGCCGTTGATTTTCCCGAGGCAGCAAACGCCGTTAATACCTATCCAATTGCTACGGTCGCCGGCAGCAAGCACAAGGAACTGGCAGCGGCCTTCATTGCACTGGTCACCGGGCCGGTGGGGCAGAAAGTCCTTCTCGCCGCGGGTTTTGGGAAACCCTGAGCGTGCGCGGGGCGGGAAGAGCCCACGGAACCATCACCATCCCGCTGTGGATCTGGGTGGTCGCAGCCGCCGGAGGGTTCTTTATACTCCTGCCTCTGGCGGCCATGGTGACACGCGTCAACTGGCCCCAGTTTGTTCCGCTCGTAACGTCCGTCCCGTCGTTGACGTCCCTGGGATTGAGCCTGCGCACCTCCGCGGTCAGCACGGTCCTGTGCATTGTGCTGGGAGTTCCTCTGGCTTTGGTGCTGGCACGCGGTCAATTCCCCGGTCAACGGCTGCTGCGCTCGCTGGTGCTGTTGCCTCTGGTGCTCCCCCCGGTAGTGGGCGGAATCGCGCTGCTGTACACCTTTGGCCGGCGTGGTCTGCTGGGTTCGTCGTTGAGCGTGTTGGGAATCCAGATAGCGTTTTCCACGACGGCTGTGGTGTTGGCGCAGACATTCGTGGCACTGCCGTTTCTTGTCCTCAGCCTCGAGGGCTCGCTCCGTTCCGCCGGAACCCGCTATGAGGCAGCAGCAGCAACGCTGGGTGCCGGGCCGGGCACGGTCCTGCGCCGTGTCACGTTGCCGCTGGTTCTGCCTGGTCTGGCTTCCGGAGCGGTGCTCGCTTTCGCCCGCAGCCTCGGCGAGTTCGGAGCAACCCTGACGTTCGCGGGAAGTCTGGAGGGTGTCACCCGAACCCTTCCCTTGGAAATCTATCTGCAGCGTGAAACCGATCCGGACACCGCCGTCGCGCTGTCCCTGGTGCTCGTGGTTATCGCCGTCGTCGTTGTTGGGCTGACCTTCCGCCGAACGGCATCCGGGCTCCCGAACTCCGGACGGACCCATGACGCTTAGCCGGGGAATATCCAGTCCCATGACGATCAGCCCCATGACGTTTAGCCTCGATGCCGCCGTAGCCGACCGCGGGATGAGTGTTTCCCTCGAGCTTGCCGACGGGGAAACGGTGGCGGTGCTGGGCCCCAACGGCGCCGGAAAATCAACCCTTCTCGGGCTAATCGCGGGCCTGCTCCGCCCGAGCTCCGGCCGCGCCGAGCTCGATGGCAGAGTGCTGTTCGATGCGGCAACCCGCTGGGTCCCGCCGCACCAGCGAAAAATCGCGCTGCTGGCGCAGGAACCCCTGCTCTTTCCGCATCTTACTGTGCTGGAAAATGTGGCCTTCGGCCCTCGGTCGGCAGGCGCCAGCAGGGCCGACGCCCGACGCACCGCAAGACACTGGCTGGGT
>JBBSSN010000157.1:0-5400 GCA_038242035.1 Actinomycetales bacterium | reverse complement strand
TCGATGGCCGCGAAAACGTACTTCGGCTGGAAGTGGATGTCCGCGATGACCGGAATTTGGGATTTCCGGGCGATGATCGGCAACGCTTCGGCGTCGTCTGCGGACGGGCACGCCACCCGGACAATGTCGCATCCCGATGCCGTGAGCTCGGCGATCTGCTGGAGCGTGGCGTTAATGTCCGTCGTTGGCGTTGTCGTCATGGACTGGACGCTGATGGGCGAATCCGAACCGACCCCGACTGAGCCTACCTTGATTTGCCGTGTCTTGCGTCGAGGGGCAAGTACGGGAGGAGGTGCTTCCGGCATTCCAAGACTGACCGAGGTCAAGATGTGCTCCTTGTGGTTCTGTATGAACCTGTTGGCTCGCGGTGTTTCCGCGGCCGCACGGAATCGACGCGACCGCGGTCAGTTTCAATTATAGGCCTTTTGACCTGTTCCCAGTCCGGGTTCCTGGTCACTGCAGGTGGTTGCTCAGCTGCCCGAGAATGGGGCTCCAGGAGCTGGACTTCAACCCGGTAATGCCACCGGCAATGTTGAAAGGATCCTCGGCCAGCAAGTGGTTCAGCGCTTTTTCATCCACGATTTTGACGATCAGCAAGGCACCGGTGCCATCGTCAAAGGGACCCGATGCCAGGATTCGCCCGTCTTCCACGAGGGACGCCAGCCACGCGCGGTGGGCGGGACGGTGCTCATCGCGGATACCCGCTGTCTCCGGACTGTAGACATATTCCACTGCATATACACTCATGCAGCTAGCCTAACCGGCCCGGGACCCTGGAGCATCGTCATTGCGGGCACCAACGGGCTCAGGAACCCAGCAGGAGCCATTTGACGAGCACTGCAACAGCCGCTGCCCACAGCATGGAACTAAGGGTGCCGATAATGAACCTCTCGCTCGCTGCCGGGCTTTGTCGTAGTTCCGGATATCTGCCCAACCCCTTGATCGCGACGACATACGCGATGGCGACCGGCTGGTCCGCGAGGATGGCGACGACGACAGCGGTCCGCTCCAGGAGGCCGATAACCAGTCCTCCGCGCAAAACACCAGGTGGCGGGCGTTCCGGTGTAGTGGCGGGGGGACCATCGGATCGGGTGGCCGATCCGGCCGGAGCCGGCGGTCCCTCCGCGTCCAGGGCCTCCGCCGCCCGGGCCAGTCGCAGCATCCCAGTGGTGACCGGCCAGCCCACACCTACCGCCACGAGGACGGTCAACACAATCCACAGTCCCTGCATCACTTTCCTTCCGTCCGCGTCACGGCAGCCCCGCTGGTCGCCCGTTTCGCTGGTCGCCCGTTTCGCTGGTCGCCCGTTTCGCACAGCCTAACCGTGGTATCCGACAGTGGTTTCGCTCCTACTTCTCCACCGGGGGTTCTCGGGGTACGTGCACTGTGGCGGCGAGTCTCAGCAGGGCCGCAGCCGCCACCCTCCCCTTGTGCTCTTCCTGCCAGCCGGAGCGCAACACGGCCTTGCTGACGGCCTGTGGACTGATCCCCAGCCGCTGCGCGACGGCGGCCTGCCCGCCCCGCTCACCCGGCACAAGCAGATCAAGGACACGCCATTCGGCGCCGGTCCGTGCCCTGACCAGGCGGCCGATCAGCACAAGGACCGCTTCGGCACCCGACGCCCACTGGGCCGGTTCCAGCAGGCCGCAGCCCGGTTCGTGCTTTACGGAGCCGGCTGAGGGTGGGCTCCATCTGACCGCGAGCGGGACCCGCTCCCCCGTCTTCTTGGCCGCTTCCACGGCTGATCTGGCCGCGACAAATGCCGATCCATTGCCCTCCCGCGAGCTGGCCGGCAGCGGCAGATCCACGGTACCGAGTCCTATACCCACGTACCAATTCCCGGAACGCAGCGCCCGCATGGCCACTTCGACCGCAGTCCCGGCGTCCGCCACGACGCCCTGCACCTCATCGCCCACCGACCGCTCAAAGGGCAGCGCGGTGCCGACGTCGCGCAGGGTCGCCAGAAAGTCGGGAACCAGATCACGTCCCTGTCGACTGGCCCGTTGATCCATGGTGAGTACAAACATAAGACAACTCTATTACGTTGATCAAGTTGAATCAACCGATTTACGATGACGTTTACTGGGAATTTCGTGCGACAGGCCCGCGGTGTGTCCGGACTTTTTTACACTCTGCGACGGATGCTGTGACCCGTGTGCCTGGTGGGGCATTTGATGCTTTTGGGGAGGTGTCCTACCGAAGCATTCGTTGTGGATGGTGAATCGTGCGCGCCCCGGCCTGCGCGCAACAAAAGACGCGACCACCTAATGCAACCATTTTAGATTGATTTCGCAATATCAACCTCCGGCCGGGCGCATCCCGGCACAGCGCGGCCCCGACCAGCGCAGCCCGGAGAATCACCCGAAGATGTTAATTGGCTTGACGATGTCCGCATACATCAGCAGAGCACCCATCACCAGCAGCAGTGATGCCACCACATAGGTCAGGGGCAGCAGCTTGGCAATGTCGAAGGCGCCGGGATCTGCGCGGCCAAAGAGCTTTGCCGCCCGCCGCCTGGCGCCCTCATAGAGCGCGCCGGCGACATGCCCACCGTCAAGGGGCAGCAGCGGAATCAGGTTGAAGATGCACAGAGCCAGATTGACGCCCGCCAGCAGACCAATCAGGGTGGCAATCCTTGCGCTCAACGGCACCTGTTCCATCGCCGCGACCTCACCGGCAACCCTGCCGACGCCAACCATTGAAATCGGGCCATTGGGATCGCGGGGCTCACTGCTGAATGCGGCCTTGGCCACGCCCACCAGCCGCTGCGGCAGGTTCACCACCACGCCGGAAATCTTCACCAGGCTCTCGCCCACCGCCGGAAGTACCGCACTAGCCGGCTGAGCCACCATGGCCGATGTCGGCCCCACACCGATGAAGCCAACTTCCTGCGTCTGAGGCTGGCCCTTACTGTCAAGGACGACGGCGCCGCTTGCATCGGTGACAGGTCGTGCCGTTAGCACTGGGGTGATGGTCAGAGTGACATCCTGGCCGCCGCGCCGGACGGTCACCGGGACCTGCCGGCCGGCCGAGGCGCGGATCCACGCGGTCATGTCAGCCCAGCCGGTCACGGCCTTACCATCGAAAACCGTAATCACGTCGCCGGGCTTGAGCCCGGCAGCGGCGGCAGGAGTCTTATTGCACGTACTCTGATCCGCCGGTGCACTCTCCCCGTACGCAACCTGGCAGGCGTTCACCTCGGCCAGCGTCGTCGTCGCCTGCGGCGTACCGAAGCCCATCAGCAGCACTGCGGTCAGCACCACGCCAATGAGCAGATTCATGAACGGGCCGCCGAGCATAATGATGATCTTTTTCCAGACCGGCAGCCTGTAGAACAAACGGTTTTCGTCCCCCGGGCCTACGTCCTCGTGGGCAAGGCTGCGGGCCTCGGTGGCGAGCGTCTGAAACATTCCCGTGCTGGAGGGCCGGACGCTCCCGTCCGAGGCGTTCGGCGGATACATCCCGATCATGGCAACATAACCGCCGGCCGGAATGGCCTTGAAACCGTACTCGGTCTCGCCCTTCTTTCTGGACCACAGCGTCGGGCCGAAGCCGATCATGTACTTCGTCACGCGCACCCTGAAGAGCTTCGCGGGCACCAAATGCCCGACTTCGTGCAGCGCAATGGACACGGCAACGCCCACGGCGACGAAAACGACGCCCAGGATAAAAAGCAAAACTGTCACAGTAATCTTTCGGGTTCGCTTAGCGGCTGATCAGAGCTAAACGCTCGGTGGTACGGGCCCGTGCCCACCCCTCAGCATCCAGCACGGAATCGAGTGTGAGCTGTGAATTCGCTGAGTGTTCACCGAGAACCCGCTCAATGGTCTCAACGATGTCCAGGAAACCGATTTTTCCCTCGTGAAACGCGTGCACGGCCTGCTCGTTCGCGGCGTTGTAGACGGCGGGGAAGGTACTCCCCTGCTGCGCCGACGTCCGGGCCAGCTCAACGGCGGGGAAGGCCGTGGAATCCAGTGGTTCAAAGGTCCAGTTGGCCGCCTTGGTCCAGTCGCACGCGGGTACGGCACCGGCCACCCGGTCCGGCCACGCCAGTCCCAGCGCGATGGGCAGGCGCATGTCCGGAGGCGAGCACTGCGCAAGCGTGGAGCCGTCCGTGAACTGCACCATGGAATGCACCACCGACTGCGGATGTACGACGACGTCGATCCGGTTCAGCGGGACATCGAAAAGCAGGTGGGCTTCAATCAATTCAAGCCCCTTATTCACCAACGTGGCCGAGTTCGTGGTCACCATCGGACCCATCGACCAGGTGGGATGCTGCAGGGCCTGTGCTGGGGTGACATCGGCCAGCTGTGCGCGGCTCATCGCCCGGAACGGCCCACCGGAGGCAGTGAGAATCAATCGGTCGACTTCCGCGGCGCTGCCGGAGCGCAGGCACTGCGCGAGCGCGGAATGCTCCGAATCAACCGGCACCAGCTGCCCGGGTGCGGCTGCGTCCTTGACCAGCTGGCCGCCCACAATAAGGGATTCCTTATTCGCCAGGGCCAGCAGGGCGCCGGATTTCAGCGCGGCCAATGTAGGGGCGAGACCGATGGATCCGGTAATGCCATTGAGTACGACGACGAGGCCCGGCCCGGGTGCCGACCAGCCGGCGATGCGGGTGGCGGCGTCGGGTCCCGTGACGATCTCCGGCCGGTAGCCGCGCACCCCCGCGGCGGCGGCGGCGGCGTCGATCATTTCCTGCAGGGCGGAGGCATCGCCGACCGCGGTGCCCACCGCCGCCGCACCGGTGTGCACTGCCTGCCTGGCCAGCAGCTGGGGATTCGCCCCGCCGGCGCTGAGCGCCAGGACCTCAAACCGCGGGCTGCCGTCATCGAGCCGCGCGCGGTCGATGACGTCCAGTGCCTGCGTGCCGATGGAGCCCGTCGAGCCCAGGAGAATGATCTGCCGCGGTACGGCCTGCGCGTCGTGTTCCCGGTTAGTCTGCATGCTTCCAGTATTCCAGCAGAAGCCGGCACGCGCTGGCCGCCCGCGGGAAAACATGGTCCGCCGGCCGGTGATCTGCCGGCCAATGACAGGAAGGCGACGGAGACAGGAAGGCGACGGCGGCAGGAAAGAGGACGGCGACAGGAAAGACGACGGCGACAGGAAAGACGACGGCGACATAGGCTGGGACTGACCGCTCGCCGTCGTCGTCTGCCCCGCAGGCGGCGGGGCGAAAAGGCTCTTCAGCAAAAGACATCGGCGGAAGCAGGAATGACCCATGGAATTCAGGTACCTCGGCAACAGCGGTCTCAAGATCTCCGAAATCACCTACGGCAACTGGCTCACGCACGGCTCGCAGGTGGAAAACGACGTCGCCGGCCAATGCGTCCGCGCCGCGTTGGATGCCGGCATCAGCACCTTCGACACGGCGGATGTCTACGCCAACACGGCCGC
>JBBSSN010000156.1:0-5443 GCA_038242035.1 Actinomycetales bacterium | reverse complement strand
GCCGGCATTGCTCGTCAGGCCGCAGCGCGTTCAGCCAATGTGGAGGGGCAAATGAGCTACGACGCCAGCCGGTTCCGGGAATACTTCGAACATGCTTTTACCTATGAGGCCGGGTTCCGCCGGAACGTGAGCCGGTACGGCACTCAACTGGCCATCCTGGATCCGGAGACGGACCGTTCCTGGACTTATCTGGAGCTCGACGGCGACGTGGCCCGGGCCGCTTCGGCGCTCGCGGAGCTCGGCGTGGGGCGCGGGGACCGGGTGGTTTACCAGCTGACCAACTGCCCCGAGTTCGCCATTTTGTATCTGGCCACCCAGCGATTGGGTGCCGTGAGCGTGCCGATCAACTTCCGCCTGGCGCCGGGCGAGACGGCACGTATTCTCAGCGACAGTGAACCTGCGGTCTTCATTTTCGGCGCGTCGGAGGAATCCGGCGCTCGGCAGGCGGTGGAGGTTTCCGGCTTGTCCCCTGCGCTGCTGGCCGTCGGTCCGGACGACGGCGGCAGCGCCCGTTCCGACGGCGGCGCCCGTTCCGACGGGGGCGCCCCGACCGGCGGCGATGCGCCGACCGCCGTCGTCGCCCGCTCCTTCGCCGCCGCGCTCGCGGCCGCTCCGGAACAGGCTCTGCAAATTCCGGAGGACTTCTCGATCTACGAGGAGACCACGAGGTTGTACACCTCCGGCACCACCGGAATGCCCAAGGGAGTGCCGCTGCCCTCACTGGTAGAGGTGATGAGCGCACACGACGTGATCATGCATTTCCCGCTGACGCCGTATGACCGCACGCTTAATATGACGCCCTGGTTCCACCGCGGTGGTCTCTACTCGGGCGGACCCAACCCGGTGTTTTACGTCGGTGGCTCGGTGGTCCCGCTTCGGGCCTTCAACGCAGCAACAGTGCTGGACTGGGTGGAGAAATACGGGATCACTTTCCTGATCGGCGCGCCCGTCACGCTCGGCATGCTCGCCGATGAGCAGGACCGCAGCCCGCGGGACCTTTCCGGGTTGCGCGGGATCGTCACCATGGGAGCTCCGCTGAGCCGGACGGCTGCTCTGCGCTATCAGCAGGTCCTGACATCACGCATCTTCAATGGCTATGGCACGACGGAGGCGTTCTGGAACACCTTTCTGCGCCCGGAGGACCTTCCCGCGCACGCAGGGACGGCAGGGCGTGCGTGCACGGATGATGACGTCGCCGTCGTCCGGCTTTACGAGGACCGTGCGGCAAACCCGGACGAGCTCGCCGCCCGGGACGGCCAGGAGGTGGGTGAGATCATTATGCGCTCACCGAAATCCGGCTTTTCCTACTTCAACCTGCCTCAGAAGGACGAAGAAAAATTCCACCAAGGTTGGCTGTATCCGGGGGATCTGGCCAGCTGGGATGGGGACGGGTTTGTGACCATTGTGGGCCGCAAGGACGACTTGATCATTTCCGGTGGGGAGAATATTCATCCGGTTCAGGTGGAGGAGGTGCTTGGCGAGCACCCCGGTGTCAGCGACGCCGTGGTCGTCGGACTTCCCGATCCGCACTGGGGCCAGAAGGTGGTGGCATATGTGATTACGCATGGCGACGTGTCCGTCGATGAGCTGGACCGGCACTGCTTTGAGCATCCGCTGCTGTCCAATTTCAAGCGGCCGCGGGCGTACCGTTTTGTGCCGGACCTGCCGCTGACGGCCACCGGCAAAAAGATGCATTTCAAAGTTGCCGAGCAGGCTATCGCGGACGACGGCGCCGGACTACTGGTCTCGCCTACCGCCGGAGGCAGCCCCGGCGACGGAGCAAGGTGGCCTGGCGGGGCTCCCGAGCAGGCGGTCGCCAACGATGGAGCCGCCAAATGAGTCCGGCCGGTACCTTGGCCGCGGAATCGGCGCAGGACCCGGACCGGGACAGGATAGTTATCACCGGTCTGGGCGCCGTTACCCCGGTCGGTAAGACGGCGGGGCAGACGTGGGAGGCGTTGATCGAGGGTAGAAGCGGGGTGGGGCCCATTACCCTCTTTGACGCTACGGACTTTCCGACCCGGATCGCCGGGGAGGTCAAGGACTTCGAACCCACCGGGCAGATGTCGTTCAAGGCCCGTAAACGCTCCTCCCGGACCTCCCGGATGGCGGTGACGGCTGCTCACGAGGCCGTTGCGGATGCCGGGCTGCCGTCCGATCTTTCCGAACTGGAAGCGGCAGTATTCATAAACTGTGCGGTTTCCGGCTTCACGGAGATCGAGGACGCCACCAAGATCCAGTCCGAACAGGGGCTGCGCCGGATCAGTGCGAACTTCGTGGCCGCATCGCTAACGAACATGCCGGCCTGCGAGGTCGCCATCAGCCTGGGCGTGCATGGTCCCGTCAATGCCAGTGCACTGGCCTGCGCAAGCGGCGCCTATGCGCTCCTCGAAGCCCGGCGTGCGCTGCTGGCCGGCGACGCTGACTATGTCATTGCCGGCGGGGCCGATGCCGCGATCACGCCGGTGATGTTTGGCGGTCTCAGCGCCATGCGCGCCCTTTCGACACACAATGACAACCCCGCCGAGGCGTCCCGTCCCTTTGACGCGGACCGGGACGGGTTTGTCTTTGGCGAGGGAGCCGTGGTCTTTGTGCTCGAACGGCTCCCGACGGCGCGCGCCCGTGGAGCCCGTGTCTATGCGGAGGTCAAAGGCGGTGCACTGACTTCCGATGCGTTTCACACGGTGGCACCGGAACCCAGCGGGAAGTACGCGGCCCAGGCGATCCGCCGCGGATTGCGCAATGCACGGCTGGACCCGGCGGACATTGACTATATTTGTGCCCACGGCACGTCCACCAAGGCCAACGACCGGACCGAAACGGCAGCCATCCGGCAGGTTTTTGGCCCCGCTGCGGACACCGTGGCCGTGTCCGCGCCAAAGTCCATGACCGGTCATCTGATCGGAGCCGCCGGAGCACTGGCGGGGCTGGTCTGCGCCAGGGTGATAACCGACGGCGTGATCCCGCCGACGATCAACTACCGCACGCCGGACCCCGAGTGCGATCTGGACTATGTGCCCAATGAGGCGCGGACGGTTCCCGGGCGGACGGCCATGACGAATGCCTTTGGTTTCGGCGGCCAAAACGCCGTGGTGGTGTTCGGCCGGGTCTGAGCGGCGCATCTTTTCCGGGCGGGCCCACCAGATGCTGGTACCTCAGCGGTGCAGGCCGCCGAACACCATGGTGATGACGTCGTCGGCCAAGCGTTCCGCGGTCAGCGGGCCGCCTGGCTTGTACCATTCCACAATGGAATTGATGGTACCGAAGAGAAGCCGGGTAATGGTCCGCGGGTCAATGTCCCGGCGGAGTGCGCCGTCCCGCTGGGCATCGGCGATCAACCCGGCCACCCGCCGATCGAATCCGCGACGACGGCCCAGCGCATCGCGTTCCATGTCGGTGTTGCCGCGCAGACGCAGCAGCAGGGTGACAAACGGCAGTTTGTCCGTCAGGACTGCGACCGTGCGGCGCAACACGAACTCGAGCCGGGCATCTGCCGCTCCGCTTGCGGCCCCGGACTCAGCCAGAATTCCTTCCAGCGCTCCCAGGGCTTCCTCCAAGGCCAGCCGGAGCAAATCCTCTTTGGACGGGACATGATGGTAAATCGCTGACTTGGAGATCCCCAGGTTCTCGGCCAATACGCCCATCGACGTCGCGTCATAGCCATGCTTATTGAAGACCTCTACGCAGATGCGCAGCACCGACTGTTGGTCGTAGCCTGGGCGGCCGCGTTTGGTCATCGACACGGCCGGCAGGGCAGCGGCGATGCGCTTTGACTCGATGGTCATGATCTTTTCGTTTCTCACGATCGTTAGGGCGTTTTTGGCCGCAGATCGTAGATCCGGCGGAGCTTGCCGTTGGAACGTTCCAACTCGCCGGGCTCCACCAGGATGATCCGGGCCGAGGAGCCGATGTGAATCTTGATCTGCTCCTGGAGCCTGGCGGCCGCCGCGGTCCGTTCCTGCTGCGTTGTCCCTTCACGGGGTTCGATCCTGATGGCCAGCTCATCCATCCGGCGCCCCTGCGGCCGGGACAGCTCCATCTGGAAATGCGGGCTCAACGCCGGGATCCGCAGCGCAATTTCCTCTACCTGGGAGGGGAACATGTTCACCCCGCGCAGGATGATCATGTCATCGCTACGGCCGGTGATCCGTCCCATCCTGCGCATCGACGGCCGTGCTGTACCGGGCAGCAGGCGGGTGAGGTCCTTGGTCCGGTATCGGATGATCGGCAGGGCTTCCTTGGTCAGTGAGGTAAAAACGAGCTCCCCATGCTGGCCGTCGCTGAGCACAGCATCTTTGCCGACGCGGGGGTCGAACGGGTCGATGATCTCCGGGCGGAAATGATCTTCCCAGATGTGGCAGCCGTCCTTGGTTTCCACCGACTCACCGGCAACGCCAGGCCCCATCACCTCGGAGAGACCGTAAATGTCGCAGGCGTCCAGATCCAGGCCGGTCTCGAGTTCATGGCGCATCTCGTCCGTCCACGGCTCCGCCCCGCAAACGGCCGTTTTCAGCGACGATTTGCGCGGATCCAGGCCCTGCTGGCGCATCGCATCCATGATGGTCAGCAGATACGTCGGGGTGCACATAATGACGTCCGGCTCAAAGTCGGTGATGAGCTGGATCTGCTTCTCCGTTTGGCCGCCGGACATCGGGATGACGGTGGTGCCCAATGCTTCGGCACCGTAATGGGCACCCAAGCCTCCGGTAAAGAGTCCGTAGCCGTAGGCAATGTGGACCTTGTTCCCGGGGCGGACGCCGGAGGCACGCATGGAACGGGCCACCAGGGAGGCCCACACATCCAAATCGTTCTGCGTGTACCCGACGACGGTGGGCCGGCCGGTGGTTCCCGAACTGGCGTGGATACGGACTATCTTGTTTTGCGGGACGGCGAACATGCCGAACGGGTACTCCGAGCGCAGGTCCTCCTTGGTGGTGTACGGAAAATCCGCCAGGTCGGACAGCTCGCGCAGATCCTCGGGGTGAACCCCCACCTCGTCAAACTTGCGCCTATATAGGGGTACCCGCTCATAGGCGTATGCCAGGGTCTCCTGCAGGCGGCGCAGCTGCAGCGCCTCGAGCTCATCCCGGCTCATGGTTTCCGCCGGGTCCAGTGCTCCCGGGTCATGGCGGGTCATTGGCGGTACTACGGTGTCTGTCATCGCTGACCGACCTCTCTGCTGCTCGGGCCTGATGCCACGGTGGTCGTGACGGGGGCTGTCTTTGGCGCCGCCGCGGTCGGGGCTGCCTTGGTCGGTGCTGCCTTGTTAGACACCGTCCGGCTCCGGCCGCGGAACTCGGCGATCACGTCGCGGTCCTCGGGCGGTCCGGCGAAGATCCGGACGTCGTAAATGCCGCTGCGCCCCTGGCTGCTCCGCCGTTTGGCCGCGGCGGTGATCCGCTGCCCTTCCCGGCTGGGCTTGAGGAAATTGACGTCGACGCCG
>JBBSSN010000155.1:0-5448 GCA_038242035.1 Actinomycetales bacterium | reverse complement strand
GGTCAGCCGCTGGCCGGGCTGGTCTTTGTGCTGGACGGAGTGCTGATCGGCGCCGGGGACGCCCGCTACCTGGCGCTGGCCGGTGTGGCGAATCTGCTCGTTTACCTCCCGCTGCTGTTCTGGGTGTCAGCCGCAGCGGGAGCCGGGCCGGCAGGCCTGGGCTGGTTGTGGGCGGCTTTCGCGCTGGGCTACATGGCCGCCCGCGCGGTGACCCTTGGGCTACGGGCGCGGAGCACCCGCTGGATGCGTGCCGGGGCACGCTAGGTGTCGCCGGGCATTCGCACCGATGCCGCGTGCCGCCGTCGTACGTCAGGTCCGACGACGGACCGTGCCTATGTGCGCAGGGCCGATTGGCCGCGCTCCCGGACTTTTCCGGATCGCCAGCACCGGACAACGCTATGCGTTCCAGGCGGCAGGCAATGATATGGCGGGTGAGAGTATTTTCTTTTCATCGGCCAATCCGGACCCGCACCCTTCCAGGAGGTGCTCGAGGACCTGGTCCCAGGTCCTCGAGACAACAGCGGTCGCCTAGCCAGGCTCCCGCCAGGTCCTGGCTTCGACATGATCCCGATCCGGATTGCGAGCCGGGACCGGTAAACTGGCACGGTGACTGAACATCCCGCACCCGTTGTCCGGCCTGGCGCTGGCGCGCCGGCACAGCCATTGTCCGTGTGGAAACCGGTACTTCTGCGCGCCCTTGTTTGCCTGGTTTTCGGCGCGGTCACGGTTTTCTGGGCCAAACCCAGTGAGGCCGGAACGGGCGCCGCCGTGGGACTGTACTTCCTTGCAACTGCTGCGGCACAGGTGATGCTGCTGAGGCAGCTGCGGTTCCCCAAATCGAACAAGAGCTTCATTGCGCTGGCCCTGCCCGCCGGAATCATGACCGCCTGCGGGCTCAGTTTCCTCATCAATTCCAGGGTGGAATTCATTGCCTTCAATGCGGCGGCGGCGCTGTTCCTGCTCGGGCTCGGTGAGGCGTACCTGGGTATTAGGTATCGCCGTCGGCACCTGCTGGCGCGGGACTGGCTTACCGCCGGCGTCGTAGGGATCGGTACAGCGGCCGTCGTGCCGTTCTTCACAGCCTTGGGGCCGCACGCACTTCTGGGCGTTGTAGGCGGCGGTGCCATCATCACCGGGGCCCTGCTCCTGCTGGCAGCGCTGACTATCCGCTTCGACGCCGCGAAGCCCGCGCAGGCCGTAAACTAGAGACATACGTGTTCTACTCCGCGTAGAACTTCGTTGAGTGGAGCAACTTGAGCCGCGCTACCTGCGCAGCACTTCTTACCTAGCGCTTCATGCGTTCAATTAACTATCATTCCGGCGATGCCGGTACAACAGGAGGACCTGACGTGGTGGAAAAAACACCAGGAATACCCGGGGAACCGCGGATCTCGGTGAAGGCACCGCTGGGCTTCTCCGCGATTCTGGGACTGATCGCAGGCGTCGTTACGCTCATTGTCTCCAGTGGCGGAACGGCCCATACGCCGCGCTGGGATCTGGGTGCCATTGCGTTTGGCGTGGCGTTCATCGTTTGTCTCGTGGTCGCTGCAATGTTGTCCATGAGCTTCAAGGAGAACGCCGAGCACCTGGGAAAGGGCTCCGGCGTGAATCTTACGTCCGCTGAGCGTCTGGCACAAAATGAACGCAACCAGAAGCTTCGCGAGGACAAGCGCCGGAACGGCGACGGCGGTCCCCGCACGCCCTAGATATCACCGGCCAGCTCAAGCGTTCCGCAGGCCGGCGAGCGTTTCCTGGATGCGGGCAAACATGGCCGCGTCGACGGTGACGCCGGTGTGTCTTAGGGCCAGCACGGCGGCGCCCGCGACGCCGTCGACGACCCTGATTGCGCTCCCGCCGGCAGCGTCTTCCACGCAGGCACCAAGAGCCGAATCCCGGCCCAGAATGCTTCCGCCGAAGACCAGAGGCCCCTTTACTGCAGGTGCTACAACAGCGCCCAGGGTGGCGGACAGGGCGCCGGCGGCACGTGCGAGAATGTCCTGCGCAACGGTGTCAGTGGAGTCCGCGACGGCATCAAAGGCGAGCGGTGCAAACCGTGCAAGCTCTACGGGAACAAGAGCATAGACCGCATCGATCAGCTGCTGTGCCGCCGCCGCACGGCCCCGGAAAAGCGCAGGCAGGCCCGGGTCAATGCCGAGTGCCGCCAGCAACGCGGCACAGAGCGAAGTCTGCGGCCCGCGTCCATCCAGAGCGGCCGAAACGGCACGGACCACTTGATGGCCGATCCAGAAGCCGGAACCGGCGTCTCCGAGCAGCCAGCCCATGCCGTCGGCGACGGCATCGAGCCGACCGGCGCTGATCCGGGCCGCTATTGCCCCCGTTCCGGCTACCAGGGCATAGCCCCGATCATGATAAGTGCCGGAGAAAAATGTCGCTAAAAGATCAGGTTCGATCACTAAGGTTCCCTGCAGACCTAGGTCTGAAAGGCACGTCGTGAACGTTTCGGCGGAAGTCTGTACGGACGAGCCGGCCATCGCGACGACCGCGGACGAGTAGGCTGCTGTGCGCGGACCGTGCTGCTCTGCAGCCCGTTCGAGCGCGGTCCTCAGTGAAGCCTGGACCGCCGCGATTCCGCGGGAAACCGGGTTTCCACCCCCTGCTTTCCCATAACCGAGACAGGCACCGGTGCGGTCCACAATGACGGCCCTGGTGGAGGTACCGCCGGCATCAAAAGCGATAATTTGCTGCATCGTTACCATTTTCGTATCTACATTGTGACTTGACACACAGGCGTTCTGAGAATAGTTTTCAAGGAACGGCTCCCATCAAGAAACGGATTTTCATTATGTCAACGTTCACGCCCCAACCCACGGCTGGTACCGCTGTGGGTGTCGTGAACCGCATTCAGGCCAAGCTACCCGAGATGCCGGCAGCCATGGCGAAAATCGCCGCCTATCTGCTGGAGCATCCGCAGGCACCCATCCAGCTTTCCATCATGGAACTGGCGGAGCACACGGGAACGTCCGCGGCCACCGTGACACGCTTTTGCCGTCTTTTGGGCTACGCGGGTTACGTGCCGTTTCGGGTCGCGATTGCCGGGGACGCGGGCCGCAGCGATGCCAGAGAGTCGTGGAAGGTGGACATCGGCCGGGCGTTCGGCCCGGACGATGCGCCGGAGGATGTCCTGAGCACCTTGGTCAATGCCCATACCCGCTCGCTGCGTGAAACGGCAACCGTGATGGACATGGCGCTGATGAACAAGATTGCCCGGCGCATAGTGCTGAGCACGCATGTGGATATCTACGGCATCGGCGGAAGCGCCGTGATGGCCAAGGAAATGCAGTCCAGGCTGTACCGGATAGGCATCAACGCACATCACTGGTCGGAGGTGCACGCCGGGCTGACAAGTGCTGCAATTCAGGACAGCACCTGCCTTGCCATCGGTATTTCGAATACAGGGCGCACCGAGGAGACCATCGCGATGCTGCAGCAGGCCCGGCAGGCCGGTGCGATGACCATCGCGTTGAGCAATAATCCAGGATCCCCGCTTGCGGAGGCTGCTGACCTGCAGATTATTACCGCTGTGCACGAGCAGTTTCTCCAGCCTGATGATCTCTCCGCCAAGCACGTCCAATTGTTGGTCCTTGACCTGCTGTACCTGCTGGTGGCACAGCTGAACTTCACGCGGACCACGACCAAGCTGGCATCCTCAGCACTGGCGGTGTCCCCGCACCGTCGTTCCAACCGGACCGGACCCAGGACGGACAGGAACGATCACCTCTATGCGGGCACCTCGGAAGGAAAGGGACGGACCCATGTCTGAGACCGTGGGCAGTTATCTGTACGAGGTGACCAGCAGATTGGAGGCGCTGGCTGCCGAGGCGCGGGCCGGGTCCTTGGACGGTGCAGTGGATTTGATAGTTGCCGCACTGGAAGCCGGCGGGGTGGTACAGACCTTCGGGACCGGACAT
This sequence comes from Actinomycetales bacterium, assembly GCA_038242035.1. GTDB lineage: Bacteria > Actinomycetota > Actinomycetes > Actinomycetales > Micrococcaceae > Arthrobacter_M. Next base: position 1,519 of record JBBSSN010000155.1, on the reverse strand, counting down.
TCGGAAGCCTTCGCGATGGAGTTTGCGGGCCGGGCCGGAGGCCTGATTCCAACGAACAAGATTGCGCTGCGCGATGTAGTGCTCCGCGGAAGCCGTGAGGTCGGCGTTTTGGCCGGCTCCTCCCTGGAACGCGATCCGGCTGTTGTCGAAGAGCTGTTTGCCATTTCGCCGGTCAACGACGCGGACGTGTTCATTATCGCCTCGAATTCCGGGGTGAATGGATCGGTCGTGGGGCTGGCGCTGCTGGCCAAAAGCCGCGGGCATAAGTTGATAGCAGTCACGAGCGTGCAGCACACGAACGCTGTCGAACCCCGGCACCCAAGCGGTGTACGGCTGAGCGACGTCGCCGACGTCGTTATCGATAACAAGGCTCCCTACGGCGACACCACGCTCGAACTTTCCGGGGCCGGTGGCGTGGGCGCCGTTTCGTCAATCACTGCAGCCTTCATTGCGCAGCTGCTGACCATCGCAACGGCCCGTCGTCTCGCATCATCGGGGAAAACACCGCCGATCTATATTTCAGCGAACATCCCGGGCGGCGATGAACACAACAAGGGTCTCGAAGACCTCTACAAAGACCGAATCAGACGTGACGCATGAGGCGTGAACTCACCGGGGCCGTCCGCCGCTGCAAGGGACGAACAAGACCACAACCGCATCAACTCGTACCGTACCAATAATGGAAGGCATTAAAACCATGAATATCCAGAACAAAACTCTGCAACGGCGCGGCTTCCTGCGTGGCGTCCTGGCTGCCGCAGTCCTGGTTCCGGTCGCCGGTTCGCTCGCGTCCTGCGCCGGTGGCGGAGCCAGCTCGCCGGCTACCACGGCGGCAGGCACCGTATCCGATGCGAACCCGTTCGGCATGGCGGACAACTCCACCATTGACGCCGTCATCTTCAAGGGCGGCTATGGCATCGACTACGTCGAGTTTGCCGGAAAGCTGCTCGAGAAGAACCATCCGGGCAGCACCGCAAAAATAGCGCCGTCGACAGCCATCGCGCAGGAACTTCAGTCGCGCTTCGTCGGAGGTAACCCGCCGGACCTGATTGACAACTCGGGTGAAGGCGCCATGGGATTCAGCGCGATCCTGGACCAGCTGGAGGACTTGAAGTCCGTGCTCGAAGCCAAGAACCTCGAGGGCACGGTCATCAAGGACACCCTGTATGCAGGGGTAGAGGCGCCGGGTACCTTCGGTGGCAAGCTGGCAGCGGTGAACTATGCGCTGACAATTTACGCCCTGTGGTACTCGGCCTCACTGTTCGAGGACAACGGCTGGACGGTTCCGAAGACCTGGGACGAGGCCCTTGACCTCGGTGCAAAGGCGAAGGCCAAGGATAAGTACCTCTTTGTCTGGGGCAAGGAAGCGGCCACCTACTACCAGACCCTGGCCCTGGGTTCCGCCATCAAGGAAGGCGGCGACGAGGTCCGGCTGGCGGTGGACAACCTGAAGGAAAACTGCTGGTCACAGCCTGCTATCCAAAGCGTGTTCAGCGCGATGGAAAAGGCGGTCAAGGCC
>JBBSSN010000154.1:0-5451 GCA_038242035.1 Actinomycetales bacterium | reverse complement strand
GGCGGCAGCCAGCCAAGCGTCAGCTTCGCTCGTGGACGGGTCAGCAGAATCGACGGCCGCAGATGTCCCGGCAAGGGTCAGCAGGTAGACGCAACGCTGCGCGTGGTCGACGACGACGGCACGGCCGGCGAAGATCAGTGCGGCATCATCGGGCCGGCCTGCCGTTCCGGGTCCGGCGGCATCGGCCCCGCCGGTTTCGCGTTTGAGCTCGTATCCCAGGTACCCCAGCCAGCCCAATGTAAAGCCGCACTCATAACCTTCCGGAGCACGAACGGCGCGGCGGCCCCAGACCGTGTCCAGCCAGCGGAAGAATGGTTCCGGGATTCGCGCGGTGACGGCCCCGGAGCTGATTCTGGTCACCCCGCCGCCGTGCCGTGCGTACTGACCGTAACTGCCGCCGTCGTCCGCCATGATGGAGAACCGACTGCGCGTGTCTGGATCGCCGCCCAAAGCGCCCGGACCGCCCGGATCGCCCGGATCGATGCCCCGTACGGCGGCGGCATCGGAGCTGTCCAGCCAGACGGAGTGCGCGGAACCGCCATAGAGCGACGCGAAGAGCATCTCCTGGTCCGGATAGGCCTCCACCCGGTGAACCTGCAGCGCCAGGCCACGGCGCCGGGCACGTTCGGGAGCGAGCAAGGCCTCCAACGGCGGCAGGGAGGTCAAGGCCAGCAGCACCTGGGCAGGCGTGGAATTGTCGGCGTGACCCTGCACCAGCAGGTCCGCTGCTTCGTCTGCGATGGTTCCCAGCAGCTCGTCCTCCTGGGCTGACCAGGCATCCCAGAACGGCGCGTACGTTTCCCCGTCCCTCGCCATGGCACGGGCCTTGCGGTGATCAGCCGGTGCCTCAACCCGGATGACGACGTCCAGGAAGGGGGCCGCGGAGGAGTGCGCCGCGCCGACGCCCTCCATAATCACGATCTCGGCCGGCTCGGTGACCTGCAGTGCGCCGTCGTAGTGGTTGTCCCAATCCCAACTGGTCCACTGCGCCGGCAGGCCGTGGCGCAGCGGTGTCAGCACGGTGCTCACGTAGCGTTCCACACCGGCCGCCAGGCCATTCCAGCCCGGGTAAATATCCTCTAAATGGAAGACCGTCACCTTGTGGTGCTCGCGGAGCAGGGCCGCGAGTTCCAGCGCCAGCACCGTTTTCCCTGCCCCGGAGCGGCCGTCAATGCCGATTATTACCGGTGGCGGGCTGCTGGAGTTCATCGGGTGGCCGTGATGGGATCCGGCTGTCGAAATCATTTCGCCAGTCTAGCGAGGGTTAGAGCACGGCCAGCAGGATACCGACGCCGATGAAGAGTACGCCGAAGCTGCTGTTCAGCACCAGCTGGCCCCGTCGGCTGCCCGTCAGGTGTTTAAGCTGCTTGGCCCCGGCGGCAAAAATGAACCACATCACCACGACGTCGATCAGCACCACCGTCCCGGTCAGCACCGCGTACTGCGGAGTCAGCGGTGCGTCCGCACGGATGAACTGCGGCATGAAGGCAAGGAAGAAGACAATGGCTTTGGGGTTGAGCAGATTGACCCATAATCCGCGCAGAAACATGGAACGGCCCGGCTCCGCCGCGGCGGTCGCGGAGTCATCCGGATTGGTGCTTGGCTTTGTCAGTAACTTCCGGATGCCCAGATAAATCAGATAGGCGGCGCCGGCATATCTGATGATATGGAAGGCCAGGGGAGAGCTGGAGACGAGTAATCCGACGCCGGCGGCAACAATCGCAATGTGAATGATCAGCGCCAGCTGCTGGCCCAAAATACCCCAAAGGGAGCGCCGAAAGCCCGCCGTCAGCGCATTGCTCATTGTGTTGATCGCTCCGGCACCGGGAGTCAGACTGATCATCGCGCCGGCGCCCAGCAGAGCCAGCCACAGGGAAAATTCCATTCCGTTAGCTTAAAGCCAGTTCCACGCGGCGCCTACGCGGGGCTGATCCAGTAGCGGCGCTTGCCGTTGCGGCTGTCCTCGTACACCCCGGCATTGCTTTCGATGGTTGCCCGCGAGCCGGCGTTCGACTCGTCACATGTCAGCAGCACCTGGTCCATGCCCAGCGTCCAGGCGACCGGGAGGATCTGGCGCAGCGCACTGGCCGCGTTTCCCTGCCTTCGTGCGCTGGGGCGGACGCTGTAACCGATGTGCCCGCCCTCCTGGAGTAAATATTCGTTGAGTTCATGTCTGAGGGCGATGGAGCCGAGGAACGTGTCTGCGTCCACGATCCACCGGTACGTGCACGGGACGTAACCGTCCATGCGCTTGGTGTCCGGAAGTGTGTCGGCGATCAGTGCTGCGGTGAAACGCCGAAAGGTTTCCGGATCCCGCAGCTCAGCGAGCGGCCACTGCTCTGCGCCTACAGCTTCTGCGCCGGCACCGTCCAGATGGGCACCCTGAAACTCTTCGGTGCCTTCCAGCCAGGACTTGTGGAACCGGACATCCGGAACGATGAGTGAGGTCATCAGTCGATCCTAAGGGACAGTGGACAGTCCTTGGCCCGGCCAATCCTTTAATCGGGGGCGGCCAATCGGGGGCGGCAAATGGTCGCCGCGTTTTTACCAAATGGTTTCCAGTCCGGCGAGACCGGTAAAAACCGGATCTGCCGTAATGAGCGGCATGCCCTCCATCATTGCCTGGGCGGCAATCAGCCGGTCGAAGGGGTCGTGGTGATCCCAATCCAACCGGCTCGCTTCCAGGGCGTGCGGTCCTGAGATGGGTAGTTCTTCGGACGCGAGTTCCAAAACATGGCGCCGGTATCCGACGAAGAGTGCGTCCAGGCCGGGGAGCAGGCCCAACTGGTGCTTGTACGAAAGCTCATAGGCTGTGGCGGCAGAGGCAACCAGTACGTGGTCTATCGACTGGATGATTCTCCTGGTTTTGGCGGAAAGCTTTCGGGGCTCGGTCAGCGCCCAGACGAGGGCGTGGCTGTCGAGGAGATAAGCGGTTGTTGCCATAGCTGCAGATCCTCCTCTTCGGCGGGATCGAGGAAGTCATCCGGGAGGTGGCCGTTCACAAAACCGAGACGGCGCTGTGTGGGACGCTCGATCTTCACCAGGCGCGCCACCGGTCTGCCGGCCTTGGCAATGACAACGTCCTCACCTCTGTCAACGAGGTTCAGCAGTTCGGAAAACCGCGTTTTGGCGTCTTGAACGTTGTACTGACCCATGTTGACCAACTCTACTTGATCAACCTCGGCCACATAAGGCTCCGGACCGTAACTGTACGGGTATTCGGGAGATTCGTAGCTCATGAATCGACGTTAGCTGGCCGGTGTCAGCGGTGGAAGAACGTGACTTGGCAATGTGGATAACGGGGTACCTCCACAGCTCTGTGGAGGAACCTATTCGAGGACGCTAGGCCCGGGCGATAATCTCCCCGTTCGGGATCAGGAACCAGCCGTCCGGGGCCTGTGCCCAGGCCCGCCAGCCGGCCGAGATCCGCTCCAGCTCAGCGCGATCAGCGAGTCCGTACTCCAAGGCCTGTTCCGCCAAGGCCGACCGGACAACGCGGTCCGCCCATACACCGGCGTGCCATTGGCGCTGCTCGGCCGTGGTGTAGAGCCAGTTGGCCGATGACGGCGTGATCGAAGTGAAACCGGCCGCCTGCGCCCAGCTGATCAGGCGCCGCCCCGCGTCCGGCTCCGCGCGGTTATGCCGTGCCACTTTCTGGTAAAGATCCATCCAATGGTCCAGTTCGGGCAGCTGCGGGTACCACGCCATGGCATGGAAATCCGCATCCCGGACGGCTACGATTCCATCGGGTCTGGCGACCCGGCGCATCTCCCGCAGTGCCGCCACCGGATCGGTCAGATGCTGCAGAACTTGATGCGCATGGACCACGTCGAACTGGGCATCAGGGAAATCAAGGTCATAGATGTTGCCCGTGCGGAAGGTTAAGTTGTCCAGTTGCTGCTCCGCGGCCAGCGCCTGAGCGTGGGCCACCACCTCGGGCGCGCGGTCCAGACCGATGACTGCGGCCGGAGCCACCAGACGGGCGAAGTCCGCCGTGATCGTGCCGGGCCCGCTGCCGACGTCGAGCACCGCTAGCCCGGACGATAGGTACGGCAGCAGATAGGCGGCGGAGTCCGCTGCGGTCCGGGCGGCATGTGAGCGCAGTACGCTCTCGTGATGGCCGTGGGTGTAGACGTCATTCCCGGGTCCCGTTTCACTCATGGTGGGGACATTACGCGCAGCCGCCCGCCTCCGCCAGAGGTGTTCACGGACTGAGAACGCCGACGACGGCGGCCGCGTGCCGCCGTCGTCCCTTCGCCTAAAGCGAAACATGAGCCGCATTCACTCAACTTGATTTGACATCGATTCCGGCCTGAGTAGAGTTGAGTCCAGAACGCTCAATGGGCCGCTGGTTGAGCGGAGTCGGCCGGTCTCGAAGTATGAGGGCGGCGGCGAACTCCGGCAGCGGAAACTGAAAGGAAACGCCCTTATGTCACGTGCAGTAGGAATTGACCTCGGAACCACGAACTCCGTCGTCTCCGTACTCGAAGGCGGCGAGCCCACCGTCATCGCGAACGCCGAGGGCGGCCGCACCACCCCGTCTGTCGTTGCATTCTCGAAGACCGGGGAAGTCCTGGTCGGGGAGATTGCCAAGCGCCAGGCCGTCAATAACATTGACCGCACCGTCTTCTCCGTCAAGCGCCACATGGGCACCGACTGGACCGTCGGGATTGATGACAAGAAGTACACGGCCCAGGAAATTTCCGCGCGCGTGCTGATGAAGCTTAAGAACGACGCCGAAAGCTACCTGGGTGAGAAGGTCACCGACGCCGTGGTCACCGTGCCGGCGTACTTCAATGACGCGCAGCGCCAGGCCACGAAGGAAGCCGGCGAGATCGCCGGCCTGAATGTGCTGCGCATCGTCAACGAGCCGACCGCGGCTGCCTTGGCTTACGGCCTGGACAAGGGCAAGGAAGACGAGCTCATCCTGGTCTTCGACCTCGGCGGCGGAACCTTCGACGTCTCCCTGTTGGAGGTCGGCAAGGACGAGGACAACTTCTCCACCATCCAGGTCCGCTCCACTTCCGGCGACAACCGCCTCGGCGGCGACGACTGGGACCAGCGCGTGGTGGATTACCTGCTCAAGCAGCTCAAGGTCAAGGGCATCGATCTGTCCAAGGACAAGATTGCCCTGCAGCGTATGCGTGAGGCATCCGAGCAGGCCAAGAAGGAGCTCTCCTCCGCGACCAGCACCAACATTTCGCTGCAGTACCTGTCCGTGACCGCCGATGGTCCGGTTCACCTGGACGAGCAGCTGACCCGCGCGAAGTTCCAGGAACTGACCTCGGATCTGCTGGAGCGCACCAAGAAGCCGTTCCACGACGTGATCAAGGAAGCCGGCATCAAGGTTTCCGACATCGACCACATCGTGCTTGTCGGCGGATCCACCCGGATGCCGGCCGTCTATGACCTGGTCAAGGAACTTGCCGGCGGCAAGGAGCCCAACAAGGG
>JBBSSN010000153.1:0-5521 GCA_038242035.1 Actinomycetales bacterium | reverse complement strand
CAGCGCCCGTGTTTCGATCACTCCCACGGGGAACAACCTCGGCACTCTCAGCACGGACGTCAAAAACCGGCTTGCCGCCGTCGACCTTCCCGCCGGCGCCACTGCTGTGATCGGCGGGGCCAGCACGCAGCAGGCAGAGTCCTTCAATCAACTGGGGCTCGCCATGCTGGCGGCGATTGCCATTGTTTACATCATCATGGTGGCCGCGTTTAAGTCGCTGATCCAGCCGTTGATTCTGCTGGTGTCCATTCCGTTCGCGGCCACCGGTGCCATTGTGCTGCTGCTGGTCACTGGCGTGCCGCTGGGCCTGCCGTCGCTGATCGGCATGCTCATGCTGGTGGGAATCGTGGTCACCAACGCCATTGTGCTGATCGACCTTATTAACCAGTACCGCAGGCCCTCCGGCGACCGGCCGGGAATGGCCGTGGCGGACGCGATTGAGCACGGCGCCCGGCAGCGCCTGCGGCCGATCCTAATGACCGCACTGGCCACGATTTTCGCGCTGACCCCGATGGCACTGGGGGTCACCGGCGGCGGAGGCTTCATTTCGCAGCCGCTGGCGATTGTGGTCGTGGGCGGTCTGGTGTCCTCCACAGCGCTGACGCTGATCCTGGTTCCGGTGCTGTACCGGTTGGTGGAGGGTCGCAGGGAGCGCCGCAAGCTGCTGGCGGATCTGCAGCGCGTGCACCGGCCCGCGGCACAAGCCGGTGGCGCTGGTTCGGACGGGGCTGGTTCCGGTGGGGCTGGTTCCGGTGGGGCTGGTTCCGGCGGGGCTGGTTCCGGACCGGCTTCCGGCGGGGCTGGTTCCGGTGGCCAAGCGGTGCCGGCAGGCTACGCCTCCCAGGATTGGACCACCGGCGCTATCCCCAAGGTCCGCGGGCGCCGCGCCGCCGGCTGACCCTCCGGCCCCAACTGAGTCCCACTTGCGTGGAAAACCTCAGTTTCATCCGTTCCCCTTCGAATGCCGCAGCACGCTGCCCGTGCCGCTGGGCCGCGGCGGTCGCGGCCCCACAGCCCCACAGCCCCACAGCCCCACAGCGCCACAGCGCCACAGCGCCACAGCGCATATTGATTGCATCCTAGACGGCGGCGCGTCACTATAGGTGGAGCCGGGAACATTTAGCTGCTACGTCATGTTTATGGGTATATTAGATGCAAACGTATACAAGCTCCTGGGCCCGCGGTCCGGGTTGAAAGGATTCCCCGTGCAGATCGGCATTTTCAGCGTCGGAGACATCACGACAGATCCCACCACCGGTGCAACGCCCAGTGAGCATGAGCGAATCAAGGCCATCACCACGATCGCCAAGCATGCCGAGGACGTGGGGATGGATGTCTTCGCCACCGGCGAGCACCACAACCCGCCGTTCTATCCCAGCTCCCCCACCACCATCCTTGGCTACGTTGCCGCGCAGACCGAACGGATCATTCTCTCCACCGCCACCACGCTGATCACCACCAATGATCCGGTGAAAATCGCGGAGGACTTTGCCATGCTCCAGCACCTGGCGGACGGCCGCGTGGATCTGGTCTTGGGCCGCGGCAACACCGCCCCGGTCTACCCCTGGTTTGGGAAAAGCATGCAGGACAGCGTGGAGCTCACGGTGGAGAACTACTCGCTGCTGCGTCGGCTCTGGGACGAAGAAATAGTGAACTGGCAGGGCAAGTACCGCACGCCGCTGCACGCCTTTACCGCCACACCGCGCCCGCTCGACGGCGTCGCCCCCTTCGTCTGGCACGGTTCCATCCGCACGCCGCAAGTGGCCGAAATAGCTGCCTACTACGGAGACGGTTTCTTCGCGAACAACATTTTCTGGCCCAAAGAGCACTATCAGCAGCTGATCGGGCTGTACCGCGAGCGTTACGAACACTACGGACACGGCCAGGCGGATCAGGCCATTGTGGGACTCGGCGGCCAGTTCTTCATTAACCGCAATTCACAGGACGCCGTGCGGGAGTTCCGGCCGTACTTCGACAACGCGCCGGTGTACGGGCACGGGCCGTCGATGGAGGACTTCACGTCCCAGACACCCCTGACGGTCGGCAGTCCGCAGGAGCTCATCGACAAGACGCTCACCTTCCGCGAGTTCTACGGCGACTACCAACGCCAGCTTTTTCTGGTGGACCACGCCGGTCTGCCGCTGAAGACCGTCCTGGAGCAGCTGGATCTGTTCGGCTCCGATGTCCTGCCCACGCTCCGACAGGAGTTCGCCGCCCGGAAACCCGCACACGTTCCGGGCGGACCCACCTTTGCCGCACGAAAGGCAGCCCGGGACGCACGCATTGCGGCTGGCACGACGGCGGCGCAACCATCAGCAGGCGCGACGGCGGCAAAGCCTCCGGCTGGCACGACGACGCCGCAACCATCAGCAGGCGCGACGGCGGCAAAGCGTCCGGCCGGCACAACGCCGACGGAAGGGCAGGGGGCATGAGTTCTGCAATGTCACATCGCCAACTGGCAACCGAAGCCTGGGAATCGTTGTTCCGCGCCCAGGTGAGCGTTGCCCGCAAACTGCAGGCGGATCCCGCGTTCAAACATGTGAACATGCGTGAATACGACGTGCTGTTCAATCTCTCCCGCTGTCCATCCGGCTGGCTCCGGCTCAACGAACTCAATGACCACGTACTGCTCAGCCAGCCCAGCATCAGCAGAATGGTCGACAGGCTGGAGCAGCAGGGCCTGGTGCAGCGCAAAACGGTGGTGGAAGATCGCCGCGGCGTGCTGATCGGGCTAACGGATGCCGGACGACAGCTGCAGCGGGATATCGGCCGCGATCACGTCCGCGATATCAATCGACTGGTAGGTTCAGCCCTGACCGATGCCGAACTCACGCAGCTGAAGAAACTGACCGACAAGCTCCGTGACTCCGTCATTGCCCTTCCAGGATAGGTTCCGTAAGGCCAGCTTCCACCAGCCCACCATGAGGATGCAGATGAGCACGCTATGAACGGATTCCGCGCCGAAAGCATGCCCGATCAGACGGGGCGCCGAGTCGTCATCACTGGTGCCAACAGCGGACTGGGATTCCAGGCGAGCCTCGCCTTCGCCGCCAAGGGTGCCAGCGTCACGCTCGCCTGCCGCAATCCGGAACGCGGCCAGGCTGCACTGGCCCAACTGCGCGAAACCACTGGTTCCACGCGGTGCGAAGTGCGTCCGCTGGATCTGGCCAGCCTCGATTCGGTGCGCAGCTTCGCCGCCGACTGGTCCGGCGCGCTGGACGTATTGGTCAACAATGCCGGGCTGATGGCCACCGTACGTGCGACAACAGCAGATGGCTTCGAGCAGCAGCTGGGCATCAACCATTTGGGTCACTTCGCCCTCAGTGGCCTCCTGCTCCCCGCACTGCGGGCGGCCCCGGCAGCCCGCGTCGTCGTCGTCTCCAGCCTGGCACACAAACGCGGCGCCATCGATTTTGATGATCTGATGAGCCAGAGCCGCTACCGCCGCTGGCGCGCGTACAGCCAGAGCAAAATCGCCAACCTGTATTTTGCGATGGAATTCGGCCGCCGGCTTGAGGCACACCATGACTGTGTTGTGGTGGCAGCCGCCCACCCGGGCCTGGCGAACACGAATCTCCCCGCGGGTATGGGACGCAACTCAATGGGCATCGCTACCGGCGTTTTCATGCGGCTGATGGCCCAACCCGGCCAGTGGGGCGTGCTGCCCGTCCTTTACGCGGCCGCCGCAGCAGAGGTAACCAACGGCGATTTCTATGGTCCGAATGGGCCAGGTGAAACCCGGGGCGAGGTCACGATGGTGGCTCCCGCCGCACGGGTCGCGGACCTGCTCGTGGCCCGCCGGCTCTGGGATGTCAGCGAACAGCTCACCGGCGTGACGTTTGCGGATCTGCCGCCGGTCTGACAGAAGCCAGAAATACCTCGCTGGAGAGCGCGGTCTGCGCTTCAGCTTCCCCTTCCGTGCCGATGCTGCGGCCTTCCTCCCGGACTGTACTCTTCGCTTTCACGAGGAAGAGCGGCGCGGCCAAGGCAAGGGCAACGCCTGCGCCGATCACGGCGACGCCGGTCGAGGCACCCATTGCCAGCACGGGCAGCGTTGGGCACAGCATAGGTCGCGAAAAACGTCACAACCAGACCGATTGGACCGGCCACGAGACCCATAGCAATCACCGAGCACCCCCCGGGAGTCCCATGCGCTCCAATTGGCGCAAATGATATGACGTGGTGACGCTGGATTCCCCGAAGTGCGGGCCCGGTTCTGACGCTTTGGCGGCAACGTGCGCCCGCAACGCACCAGGCAATTTCATCGGCAGAGGATCCGTAATCGTACGGAGCGTCACGAGATCATTTACGGGTATACGACATACCCATAGCCCAAACCACAAGGAAACCTTTGCAACGCGTTTTTGGTGGTCCGTAAAGAGGTTTGGACTACGCCGCCGCTCATAGCTGACCATTGCACCGTTACGGCCCGAATGACCCTCGTCAACCGCGCCGGAAAAGTTTTTCAAAATTCTTTTCCACAGGGGCCTGTTTTGGGGTCTTTTTGTCCTGCTGATGTCAGTGCCTCCTCGTAGCCTTGAAGTAGTTGGAGATCAGCAGGATTTCCCGGGTTTTGCAGGTGCAGGTTGTCGGTGCAGGTTGCCGGGCCAGAGGGCTTGAGGGGTGGTGGGCGGGCGTGGAGATTGATCGGGACAATCTGGCTCAGGTGCTGGCCGCGATCACCGCGAAGTATCCGCACCGGCTCAAGCGCGCGGGCCTGGGCTCGGGCCCCGTCCTCGGCACCGGCCAGCCCGGCGGTGGCAGCACTGCCGGGTGCGAGGCCAGCCAGTCCGACGGCGGCAGCACTGCCGGGTGCGAGGCCAGCACTGTTGGGTGCGATGCCAGCCAGCCCGATGCCGGCCAGCCCGATGCCGGCCAGCCCGATGCCGGCCCGTCGAATACGAGCGGGTCCGACGACGTCGGCGCTGCCAGCCCTGCCGATCCTGCCGATCCTGCCGCTCCTGCCAACCCCGCCGCTCCCGCCGATCCTGCCGCTTCTGCCAACCCGTCAGCTCCGTCAGCTCCGTCAGCTCCGTCAGCTCCCGTAGGTCCTGCCGCTTCTGCCAATCCGGCAGGTCCGTCAGCTCCCGTCGGTCCGGCGGGTCTGGCGGGTTCGCTGGTTTCCGCTGGTGGGGTGGTTGTTGGGGAGGGTCTTCCTAGGGTGGGGCCGTCGGCGGGGATTGCGGCGCGGTTGGAGCTGGTTGATGTGTTGTTGGCGGAGGTTTTGGCGACGGATCCACAGGCAGTGTCGCAGGAGGCGTGGCTGTCGATTATTGGTCTCTCTGAGGGTACGCGGCGTCGGTTGGACGCGGTGTATCTGCAAAGCCTCGCGGCGGCTGATCAGTGTGGGGCCGCGGCGTTGTCCGGGATCGGGACGAAGAATATGTGTCAGTACCTGGTGCACGGGGTGGGGGTGGAACCGGGGCGGGCGAAAGCCGATGTGGAAGCGGCCCGCGCCATCCACACCAACAACCCCGGCAACAACTCCGGCAACAACCCCGGTAATAGCCCCGGCCAGGGT
>JBBSSN010000152.1:0-5577 GCA_038242035.1 Actinomycetales bacterium | reverse complement strand
CGCATTGTTGGGGACGAGCGGCGGCTGACAGCCCCGCCGTCATCGAGCTCGGGCAAGCTGCTGACTACGTCGCGTGCGAGCAGTTGGACCTCGCCGCCGTCGGCACTCTGGCCGGCGGAGGCCAGGTTCACACGGTCGACGACGCCGACCTCCCGGGCGGGAGCCCGATCGCCGCGGTTTTCCGCTACTGACGCTTTAGTACACGCCACCGCTTCAGTACATACCACCGCTTTAGTACATACCACCGAGGAGACGGCTGAGCACGGACAGATCCACCACACTCGGCGCCGGCCCGGCGCCGAGAAAATGCCTGACCTCGCGGACCAGCCGCGACCCATTGACGGCGTTGACCAGGTTGGAACCGTCCGGCTCCGCGCCCGGCGTGTAGTCGATCACCGGTTGGAACAGGTTGCCGTCGGGACTGTGGACGCAGATCCAGCCCGTGACATTGCATTCGGGAAACAGCTGCTGCATGGTCCGCACGGCGGGGAGCATTCTGGGCGGTTCGATGACCTTGCCGCCGTGCAGCAGCGAGCTGCCGTTGAAGCGGTACGCGCCCTCCGGCAGCAGCATGGAGCCGATCAGCACCATGCGGTAACCGGCGAGCAGGACATGGTCGACATAGCCGTTGTCCGCCGGGGAGAGAAGCCCGTTGACGAGCCGCGCCGATGGGATCTGCGGCAGAATCTGTGCCATCACGAGCTGAATGGTTCTGGCCTCCCGTGCCAGGCGCGCCTGCGCACCGAACACCCCGCGCTTGCGCGGCGCTCCGTGGACCTGCTGGGCCGCCCGGGCGAGCGGCAGCAGCGGCGCAGTTCCCGCCGGTAAATCGGTGAAGGCGGGAACATAGACCGCGGGATCACTGGCGGATACCTTCGGCACCCGCTGTGAGTGGCCCATGGCGAAGGCGGTTGATGACGCGGGAGCGGCCGGGCCGGGAACGCCTGAGCCGGCGCCGGCCGGCGAATGGTGCTGATACCAGGCCGGCCGACGCTGTGAACCGGCCCCGTACGAACGGTCATAGGCGGAGCGGCGCTGCGGATTGATCAGGGTCTCGTACGCGGCCGTGACCAGCACGAAAGCGGCCGGATCACCACCATGATCGGGGTGCGCCAGCCGCGCGGCTTTGCGGTAGGCGGTCTTAATATCGCGTTCCGTTGCCGTAGCCGCAATGCCCAGCACCTGATAGTGCGTGAGGAGGTTCTCGCTCACCCATGGCCCTTCCCATGTCTTTTGTCTTTTTTGCAGCCCGTGCGGCAGGTTGCCGGTGTCGCTGCGCGTGTTCCGATGATTGTACCGATTACAGCTGTGTCGATCCCGGCGGCAAGGCCTGGCCTGTCAGTCGCGCGGATCACGCAGATAGCGCAGAAACAGCATCTCCTCGCTGTGCAGTACATGCGCCAGCCGCATGCCTCTGGGGCCCGTCGCCGGGTTGCCTCCGGAGAAGGTCGCGCTGATTCGCGGTCCCTGGCCGCCCACCAGCAACGCGGAAAGGGAAAGGCACAGTTCGTCCACGCGCCCGGCCTCCTGGAACGAGCCGAATAGGTGCGGGCCCCCTTCGGAGTGAATGCCGTTCAGTCCACGGGCCGTCAGCTCGGCAACGACGGCGTCAATGTCGAGCACTTGCGTTCCTGCGCTGACTACATCGGCGACTCGTTCAAGGGCCTCCCGCTGCGGGGCCGGGGCCGTGCCGGTGGTGAAAATCAGCGGCCGAACGGGCGCTTGGGTGAAAAAGCCGCTGTCCGGGTCAAGACGCAGCGAACCGGACACGATCGCCACCTCCGGATGCGCCGGCTTGCCGTGCCGCACCCGCCAGCGCTGCGCCTCGCCGTCGAGCAGGTCACCGGCGTAGCCCTCGGCCCGCACGGTCTGCGCACCCACTAGTACTACATCCGCGTGCCGGCGCAGCAATTTGAAAATGCGCTGATCGGCGGCACTACCCAGGCCCCCTGATCGTCCTTCGACGGTGGCCGCACCGTCCAGGCTGGCGATAAAATTGAAACTGACGCGAGGTTCGCCGGGACCCGAACCGCCCGCGTCCGGCGCCGCGTACCACTGCAGCAACTGCTCATCCGTCGCGGCGGCGGATGGCTCGGGGAAAATCCGGTTGATCGGCTGGTTCATCGGGATGCCGGCACATTGTGCTCGCCCATATTATGCAGCAGGTACGCCGGCGGGCGCCAGCCCAGCACTGACTCGGTGAATCTGACGGCCGAGTGTGCCGCGGCCACATCGTGCATCCGCACTACCCGCGCGCCACCGAGAATGCAGATCACAGCGGCGGCCAGCGACCCCTCCGTGCGGTCCGCTTTCTCCTGGTTGAGTGTCTCGCCGACGAAGTCTTTATTCGAAACGGCCGCAAGAGTGGGGAAGCCGATGGCGGCAATTTCATTGAAGCGCCGGGTAATTTCCAACGAATGCAGGGTGTTTTTGTTCAGATCATGACCCGGGTCAATGAGGAGTTTGTCCGCGCTGATGCCCAGTTCCACTGCATAGTCCGTCTTCCGGCGCAGGAAATCAGCCACCTCGGCCACCACATCGGCATACGCCGGGCGCGGGAAGACGGTCCGCGGTCGGGCCAGGCTGTGGGTAATCACCAGGTGCGCGCCGCTGGCGGCGACGACGGCGGCCAACTCCGGATTCTGCAGTCCCGTGGTGTCATTGATCACGTGGGCTCCGGCGGCAATGCTTAGCTCGGCCACCTCCGGCAAAAACGTATCGACGGAGATGATCACGTCACTGTGGGCCGCGACCGCCTCGATCACCGGGACCACCCGTTCGGCTTCCTCCTCCGCGCCCAGGGCCGGACCCGGGGAGAAAGGAACACCGCCGATGTCCAGCCAGTCCGCGCCGTCCTCGACGGCCTGGTGGGCGGCGGCCACCGCGGCCTGCAGCGCAAACGTCCGGCCGCCGTCGTAAAACGAATCAGGGGTGCGATTGATGATCGCCATAATGGCCACCCGCCGGCTGAAATCAAAGGTCCGGCCACCGAAATCATGGACCGGGTACAGCAGCGGCGGTTGATAGATGGACTGGCTTGGCATTCGCTCAGCGGTCCCGGAGAGAGCGGTCATACCTTCCATCAAAGTGTATCCAGGGCAATTTCCGGGTCAGCCAGCCGCTGCGTGTCCACCCGGCGCCCGCTGCCAATCAGCTCCTTGATGGCATCCTGGACCTCCCAGACATTGACGTTCATTCCCGCGACCACCTTGCCGTCAAGGACCCAGAAGGCAATAAACTCACGATTCTCCAAACTGCCCCGGATCACCAGTTCCGCCGACTTCGTCAGGGCGGCGTAGCCGGAGTATTCCATTCCGAGGTCAAACTGGTCCGTGTAGAAGTACGGGATATCCGCCAGCGCTGCGTCCTGACCCAGCATGGCTTGGGCCGCGGTCCTGCCACCGGCTATCGCGTTGGCCCAGTGCTCGCTTCGGGCGTATTCACCGGTCACCGGATGCATGGCATTGGCAACATCGCCGGCCGCGAAGACGTCCGCAGCGCTCGTCTGCAAACCGGAATCGGTGCGGATGCCATTGGTGATGCTCAGCCCGGCCGTTTCGGCCAACGCGGTGTTCGGAAGGACGCCGACCGCGATCACCACCAGATCCGCCGGCAGGGTTTCCCCGGCACTGGTCAGGACGCCCGTGACCGTGCCGTCGTCGTCGCCCTTAATCGCCGCAGCGGAGACCGGCAGGCGAAAATGAACGCCGGCCTGCTCATGCCGCGCCATAAAGACGCGGCCAAGCTCGGTCCCGATTGCGTTACTCAATGGGACATCTTCGAGTCCCAGCAGCGTCACCTCGTTGCCCAGCGTTCGTGCAGATGCGGCAATCTCCATCCCGATCCAGCCGGAACCGATCAACACCAGCCGCCGCCCGCCGCCGGCCAGCTCGCTGCGCAGCGCCACCGCGTCCTCACGTGTCCGGAAATACTGCACGCCCGCCAACTCCGAACCCGGCAGGGACAGCGGACGCACAGCCGCCCCCGTCGCCAGTAAAAGCTTCGCGTAAGTGATGACCCGGCCACTGGCCAGAGTCACGGTGTGGGCCGTGGGATCAAACGAGGTGGCAGCGTCGGAGGTGATGAGCTCGACACGGTTCTCCGCGTACCAGGTGCGCGGATAGACCGGCAGGGAATCGGCAGTTTCGGTGCCGGCGAGGAAGCCTTTGGACAGCGGGGGGCGAAGATACGGGATCGCGTCCTCGCCGCCAATCAGGATCACGGGACCGGCAAAACCTTCGGACCGCAGGGTGGCTGCCGCCGTGGCTCCGGCAAGCCCGGCTCCAATGATCACCATGGCGTCGGTTTCCGGCCCGGCGTCAGGAACCTGTGAACTGGGGGTGGCTGTTTCGGTCATGGTGTGCTCATTTCCAGGGTTTTGAGTGCGAGGGGTTGTTCCGGGAGTCCGTGCGGAACGGGCAGCTGCGGGTGGCGCGTAATCAGTTCGGGAACTGGTCCCGAAGAGGTCCCGGCACACAGAGGTCACCGTAGAAGGTAGAGGTGCGCGTTGTGGTTCCGCTGCTCTGAACTCCGCGCAGGGACATGCACAGGTGCTCTGCCTCCAGGACCACGCCAGCACCACGGGGGTTCAGCGTCTCCATCAGCCAGTCCCCAACCTGCATTGTCAGTCGCTCCTGAACCTGCAGATTGCGGGCAAAGAGTTCAAGTCCGCGTGCCAGTTTTGAGAGCCCCAAAAGCCGTTCACCGGGCAGGTAGCCAATGTGGGCTACACCGCGGAACGGGAGCAAATGGTGTTCGCACAGTGAGTGAAACGGGATGTTCTTGACCAGGACCAGCTCGTCGTAACCGGCATCGTTAGGGAACGTGGTCCAGGACGTCTGCCGCGGTGTGAGCATCTCGGAAAAAGCGCCCGCGACGCGTCGGGGCGTCTGAGCAAGATCCGGTGCGTTCACATCGCGTCCCAACGCGCGCAGAAAATCGGCGATAGCGCGCTCGGCCGCCGGCAGATCGATGACGCCGGTCAGGTCGGCCCGCCCGGCTTCACCGGTGAGTAATTCGGGATCAAGCGGGCGATGGCTTTCGAGCAGCGCGGTGGGTGCCTGCATTTGCGTCAACATTTCGTAGTGCCCTTCTAGACCTTGCAGCCGCCGTATTCGTCCCACGGCGCCTGAAAATTCCGCGAGGCGCCTGAAAATTCCGCAAAATAATTGCCTACAGCGCCTTCTAAATCTTGTGTTTCTGACTTTAGAAGCGCAGACTCGCAATGTCAAGGATGTTACCCGCGGAAGGGATGCCATGCAGGAACCGGATCAGGAAGCCCGACTGATGGCCGTCGCGGCACTCGGCGATCCCGTACGGCGCACGCTCTACGAGCTGTTGCTGCGCAGTCCCGAGTCGATGAGCCGGGACCAACTGGCAGGATCCGCCGGGATCCCGCGCAGCACCGCCGCCGTTCAGCTGGAGCGGCTCGTGGCCAGCGGGCTGCTCAGCACCGAGAATCGGAAACGGGGCGGCCGCAGCGGGCCCGGGTCCGGGCGCCCGGCGAAGCTGTACCGCACGGTCCGCCCGGAAGTCGCGGTTTCCGTACCCGAACGCTCCTACGACCTCGCGGCCCGG
>JBBSSN010000151.1:0-5579 GCA_038242035.1 Actinomycetales bacterium | reverse complement strand
CACGAGCTCTCGCTGGCCCTCGGCGAAGCGTGGGATGAGGAATTGGAAGCGTTCCGCCACGCAGGTGAGGGAGCGCCCGTGCGCTGGCTTCACCAAGTTGGTTGATTCCACCGGTCATTTCAGGCCATTCCCGGTGTACCAAGCCATTCCCGATCTACACCAAAACATAGCAAAGCGGCCGGCCCCGGGGCCCGGCCGCTTGGCTGTTTCCTGCTGCCAGTGAGCGGTCTAGTTCGTGTTCCGGACGACGATGACGGCATTGTGTCCGCCAAAGCCGAAGGAGTTGCTCAAAGCCACGATGTCGCCGGCCGGCAGGTCCCGGGCGGTGGTGACAATGTCCAGCGGGATCTCCGGATCCTGGTTTTCCAGGTTGATCGTGGCCGGAGCCTTGCGGTTGTAGACGGCCAGCACGGTCATGACAGCTTCAACGGCCCCTGATGCGCCCAGCAGGTGCCCCGTTTGGGACTTGGTGGCGGAGACCGCAACGTTGTCCACGTGGCTGCCCAGGGCCGCTTTCAATGCGGTGTACTCTGGCTTGTCGCCCACCGGGGTTGACGTCGCATGCGCGTTGACGTGCACCACGTCGGTGTTTTGTGCGCGGGCATCAAAGAGGGCCGCCTTCAACGCCCGGGTGGCACCGAGCCCTTCCGGATCGGGCGCCGTGATGTGGTAGGCATCGGCCGTAACGGACGTCCCGGCCAGTTCGCCGTAAATGTGGGCGCCGCGAGCCAGCGCATGCTCTTCGGCCTCGAGGACCAAAGCTCCGGCGCCTTCGCCCATGACGAAGCCGTCGCGGTCCCGGTCGTAGGGGCGGGACGCGTGTTCCGGGTCGTCATTGCGCCGGGAAAGCGCCTGCATCGATGAGAAGGACGCCATCGGCAGTGGATGGATGGCGGCTTCGGCGCCTCCGGCCATGACCACATCGGCCTTGCCGGACCGAATCAGCTCCAGTCCTAAGTGCAGGGCTTCGGTACCGGACGCACATGCGGACACCGGCGTGTGGGCCCCGGCACGGGCGCCCAGGTCGAGGCTGACGGCGGCGGCGGCGCCATTGGGCATCAGCATCGGAACCGTCATCGGCAGGACGCGGCGCGGGCCTTTCTCGCGCAGGGTGTCCCACGCATCAAGCAGCGTCCAGACGCCGCCGATGCCAGTGGCGAAGGCTACGGCGAGACGGTCGTGGTCCACCTCGGTGATGCCCGAATCCTTCCAGGCTTCACGGGCTGCGACGACGGCGAATTGGCTGGAGGGGTCTAAACGCTTGGCCTCGACGCGGCTGAGGATCTCCGTGGCAGGTGTGGAAGCCTTGGCGGCAAAATGAACGGGAAGATCGTATTTGGCTACCCAGTCAGCGGTCAGGGTATGCGCTCCGGACACGCCGATGAGCGCGTTCGCCCACATGGTGGGAACGTCGCCGCCGATCGGTGTGGTAGCTCCGAGTCCGGTAATGACTACTTTGCGGGCCATGGTTCTACTCTCTGGGTATTCCTACGAAACGTATGCTCTGCAGGACAGTTCGTTATGTACGAGGATGGCCGGTGCCATGGGACAAACCGGCCATCCTCCCTGCCCTGCGGATGCGGGGCGTAGGTCAGTTGCGAAAGAACTAGGCCTGTGCGCCGGAGATGAAGTTGACGGCGTCGCCGACGGTCTTGAGGTTCTTGACTTCTTCGTCCGGGATCCGCACGCCGAACTTCTCTTCGGCGTTGACCACGATGGTCATCATGGAGATGGAGTCAATGTCCAGATCGTCAGTGAAGGACTTGTCCATTTCGACGGCTTCGGGGGCAAGGCCGGTTTCTTCGTTGACGATTTCAGCCAGACCGGCCAGGATTTCTTCGTTGCTAGCCATTAGTGGCTCCTTTTCTTGTGGTTTTCTTTGTCGTCGGTAATGGGGGTGAAGCAGTGTTGATCAAACCACGGTTGTGGTCCGAAATGCTATGCCGGCAATGTTGCCCACGGCAGGGGCGCCACTACGGCAGCTCGATGACCTGGGCCCCGAACACGAGCCCCGCCCCGAATCCGATCTGCAGGGACAGACCACCGCTGAGCCCGGGATTTTCCTGCAGCAACCGGTGCGTGGCCAGCGGGATGGACGCCGCCGAGGTATTGCCCGCGTCCTCAATGTCGCGTCCGATCAGCACCGAATCCGGGATTTTCAACTGTTTTGCCAGCTCGTCAATGATGCGCATGTTGGCCTGGTGCGGCACGAACGCTGAGAGCTGATCGGCGGTGATGCCGGCGGCATCGAGGGCCTGCTTCGCCACCTTGGCCATCTCCCAGACGGCCCATCGGAAGACGGTTTGTCCGTCCTGGCGCAGCGTCGGCCACAACTTGGCGTGTTCGTCGCCGACCGCGGCCAAGTCGCCGTCGTCGTCCTGGCTTTTCATCGCGGCAATGCTGAAGTCGCGGATGGCGAGCTGGGAGTGCGTCATGCCGATGGCATCCCAGCGGCTTCCATCCGAGCCCCACACCGTCGGGCCGATTCCGGCGCGTTCGGCAGGCCCGATCACCACGGCGCCGGCGCCGTCGCCGAGCAGGAAGGAGATGGTGCGCTCGTGGTTGTCAATCACGTCCGAGAGCTTCTCCACGCCGACCACCAGCACGTAATCGGCCGTCCCGGCGCGCACCAGCGCGTCCCCTTGTGCCACGCCGTAGCAGTAGCCGGCGCAGGCCGCTGAAACGTCATAGGCGGGGGCCGGTGTGGCACCGAGTCGCTCGGCGAGCAAGGAGGCGGCCGACGGCGTCGCATACGGATGGGTGACGGTGGAGACAATGACGGCACCAAGTTGGGCGGCGTCGATGCCGGCTCCGCGGAGTGCCTCGCGGGCGGCACCCTCGGCCATGTCGACGACGCTGACGTCCCTGGCGGCGCGATGCCGGGTCACAATGCCGGTGCGCTGACGGATCCACTCGTCTGAAGAATCGATCCACTGGCAGACGTCGTCGTTGGTGACAATAATGTCCGGGCGGTAGGCCCCGATGCCCAGGATGCGGGTGAATTCGCGCAGCGGGTTCTGCTGGAGCGTGGGAGTGCTCATTCGGTTCCTTCTTTCCGCCCGGCCAGCGCGGCCACAAGCAGTTCCGTGGCGGATTCCAGATCCTGGGGAGATTTGACGGCAACGCAGGCAACGCCGGGCATCGCCCGCTTCGCCAGGCCCGTCAGGGTCCCGGCGGGGGAGAGTTCAATCAGCGCGGTGACACCCTTGGAGACCATCGTTTCCATGCACAGGTCCCAGCGCACCGGCCGGGAAACTTGGGCAATCAGGCTTTCAACAGCGTCGTCACCGGAGGCTACGGGCCGTCCGTCAAAGTTGGAAAGCAGAGCCGGATCGGGATTCCCGGGGTTCAGGCTTGGCCGCAGTTCCTGCAGCGCGGTGACTGCCGGGGCCATGTGCCTGGTATGGAAAGCACCCGCCACCTGCAGCGGGATTACCCTTGCCTTGGCCGGGGGGTTGTCTTTCAGGCTTTGCAGCTGCTCCAGCGTACCGGCGGCAACCGTCTGCCCCACGCTGTTCATATTGGCAGGAGTCAGGCCGGCTGACGCGATGGCTGCCAGGACCTCGACGGGATCCCCGCCGACGACGGCGCTCATGCCGGTGGGCGTGGCGGCGGCGGCGGTGGCCATCGTGTTGGCGCGCTCCCGGACGAAGACCATCGCGTCATGTTCGCTCAGCGCACCCGACAGCGCTGCGGCAGTGATTTCACCGACCGAGTGGCCGGCGAGTACCAGCGGGAGCCCGCGCAAGGGAGAGTCTTCCACCGGCGGCAGACCGGCGCGGTGGAACAGGGCGTGGGCGGATACGAGACCGGCGGCGACAATCAGCGGCTGCGCCACTGCGGTGTCTTTTATGGTCTCCGCATCGGACGTTGTGCCGTGGGCTGCCAGGTCGATGCCGGCAACCTCGCTCAAGGCCGCCAGCCGTGCTGCTGCGGCGGGTAGTTCCAGCCACGGCGTGAGGAAGCCGGGAGTTTGGGAACCCTGTCCAGGGCAGACTATTGCAAGCACGATATCCAGCTTTCCAAAGATTGCGCTCTTTCATCGGTATTCGCGTCCACCAAGCTGGCGAAACGCTTTTGTAGGAAGTCTACAATGCGGTGGCCGTTAGGGCCGCGTCCCGTTGCGATCGACGACGGGCACCGGTGGCGGTGTGAGCCGGCCGACCACCAGTGCCGTCTGCAGCACAAAGGCTTCCCGTGGGATGAGCGGATCCCAGCCCGTGACGTCGCAGACGCGGCGCAACCGGTAGCGGACGGTGTTCGCATGAACAAACAATTCGCGGGCCGTGGCTTCGAGGGAATGGCCCAGTTGCAAGTAGCTGCTGAGGGTTTCCGCCAAGCCGTTCGAGGCCGCAAGCAACGGGCGGTAAATGTTCTTCACTAACGCGCGCCGGGCCGCCTCGTCGCCGGAAATCACGCGCTCGGGCCATAAGTCATCGGCGGCAACCGGCCGCGGCGCGCCGGGCCAGGCCTTGGCTGCTGCGAGCCCGGCGAAGGCTGCCTGCGCGGAGTTGGTGGCTTCCAGGAGGGAGGCAGCCAACGGTCCGTACACCACGGGGCCGGGCGCGAACAGCTCGCCAAGACGTAGGTAGGCCGTGTCCTGGTCCGCCACGCCACCGAGCACCAGAATCAGTCTGTCGCCCTGGATTCCGACCAGCGCGTCTTCAGCGAACCGGCCCGCGGCCCGGCGCAGGTCGGAGACAAAGCCGGCGGTGGTTTCCGACGGCGAGGTGCCCACCATGACGGTAAAGCGGCTCTGCGATTTCCAGCCCAGGGCCGCCATCCGGGACCGCAGGGAATCCGTCTCTTCGCCGCGCAAAATGGCGTCCACGACCAGCGCTTCCAACCGAGTGTCCCACGAGCCCCGGCTCTCGGCCGCCCGGGCATAGACGTCTGCGGCTGCGAATGCCACCTCGCGGGAATATCGCAGCACGGCCTCGCGCAGCGCACCCTGTTCAGCCTTGGGCGCAATCTCCGGGACCTGATCCTCCACCACCTGCACCACGGTCCGGATCAGCTGCAGTGCTCGCTGCAGGCTGATCGAGCGGGTGAGCTCGGTGGGGGCGGTGCCGAAAACATCGGAGAGCACCCACGACGGAGACGATGGCCGCTGGTACCACGAGACGAAGGCATTGATTCCGTTCTGTGCAACCATTCCCAATGCGGAGCGTTCATCCGCGCTGAGCCGGCGGTACCAGGGCAGCGTGGATTCCAGTTCCTTCAGGGTGGCGGTGGATAGCCGCCCCACGTTGGCACGCAGTCGCTGCAGCGTCAGAGCCTGCGCGTCCGCGGCCGCCGCCGAGGCTTCCGAAGGAACTGCCGGGGTGCCGGGGGTCTGAGCCATTCTTCGAGCATACGGCCAGCCTGCATGGAAGCCGCATTTGTACGATCACCACAATTTGTACGATCACTACAAAGAGCTGGCGCACTCCGTGGTCGGGACCGAACACGAAAAA
This sequence comes from Actinomycetales bacterium, assembly GCA_038242035.1. GTDB lineage: Bacteria > Actinomycetota > Actinomycetes > Actinomycetales > Micrococcaceae > Arthrobacter_M. Next base: position 123 of record JBBSSN010000151.1, on the reverse strand, counting down.
GGGGCGGGTCCGCTCTGGGGTCGGGACCGAACACACGAAAGCGGGGGGGGGGGGGGGGGGGGGGGGGGGGGGGGCGGGAGGCGCGGCGGGGCCCCCCCCCGGGGCGCGAAAAAGAACACCACT
>JBBSSN010000150.1:0-5595 GCA_038242035.1 Actinomycetales bacterium | reverse complement strand
GGCCCAGGCCTCGGTCGGCTCCGGCTCGGTGGGCGTTCATGCATCTTCGGTGACCGTGCTAGCCGGCCAGACCCTGTGGAGCATCGCGTCGACGGCGGATTCGAACCGTGATCCACGGGACGTCGTGGCGGACATCGTGGAGCTCAATGGCCTGTCCACTTCCGTTGTCCAGCCGGGCCAGCAACTCTTCGTTCCGTTGCCGGGCTGAGGGATTGTTACTGCCGTGGTTCGACCCTGAGTGCGGGGACGCTTAAACTAGGGATGTGAACCAGATTGAGCGTCTAGACCGGCTGCCCCTGCGCGATGACCTTCGCGGACAGCATCCTTATGGCGCTCCGCAGCTGGACGTCCCCATTCTGCTCAACGTCAATGAAAACACGTACGGTGTTCCCAAGGATGCCCGCGAGGCTATTCTCAAAGCCGTCGATGACGTTCTTGCCGGTCTTAACCGCTATCCGGACCGTGAATTCACGGAGCTCCGCAGGGCTCTGGCCGCGTACTTAGGGCATGGACTTGCGGCCGAGAACATCTGGGCCGCTAACGGCTCCAATGAGGTGCTGCAGCAGATTCTGCAGGCATTCGGCGGTCCCGGACGCAGGGTTTTGGGTTTTCCGCCCACCTACTCGATGTATCCGCTGCTGGCCAGCGGTACCGGTACGGAATATGTCAGTGGGCGCCGTGCCGCAGATTTTTCCCTGACCGCCGAGTCCGCGGCGAAGCAAGTCCGCGAAATCGCGCCAAACGTGGTCTTCCTTTGCTCGCCGAATAATCCGACGGGCACGGCTCTGGATAATGACGTCGTCGCGGCAGTGTATGAGGCCGGGACAGCGTCGCGGACCGTAGTCATAGTTGATGAGGCCTATGCCGAGTTTGCCCACGATGGTACCGTCAGCGCCATCGCCCTGTTGCCCGGACGGGAACGACTAATCGTTTCCCGCACTATGAGCAAGGCATTCGCGCTGGCGGGGGCCCGGCTGGGATACCTGGCCGCGGCACCGGAGATTTCCGATGCGCTGCGGCTGGTCAGACTGCCGTACCACCTCTCCGCGATCACACAGGCAACGGCTGTCGCGGCGCTGCGAAACTCGGATTCGCTGCTGGCCAACGTGGAGCAGATCAAAATCCAACGGGACCGGATTGTGGCCGGGCTGGCCGGTATGGGATTGCAGCCCGCGCCGTCAGACTCGAACTTTGTCTTCTTCGGCGGCCTTGAAGACCCGCAGGCGGTCTGGGCGGGACTGCTCGCCTCCGGGGTGTTGATTCGGGATGTCGGCATCGCCGGCCATCTGCGCGTCACGGCCGGCACCGAGGCGGAAACCACGGCTTTCCTGGATCAGCTCGCGGTCCAGTTGGGCCGCTGAAACACAGTAATTCCTGAAGATCCCGCCACTACTTTCTGTTCCATCCAGCACATAAGGACCCGCCATGAGCGAGAACCAAACTCCCTCCGGATCTGCCCGCACAGCCCGGCTGACACGGACCACCAGCGAATCGTCGGTGCTGGTTGAGGTCGATCTGGACGGCACCGGCCAGTCCAGCATCGATTCCTCCGTACCGTTCTTCGATCACATGCTTACGGCGCTGTCGAAGCACTCGCTCATTGACCTGACGGTGAAGGCGACGGGGGATACGCACATCGACGCTCACCACACCGTGGAGGATGTTGCCATCACCCTCGGGGAAGTGTTGGGCCAGGCGCTTGGTACCAAGGCAGGCATCAGACGGTTCGGGGAGGCCACCATTCCGCTGGATGAGGCACTGGCGAATGCGGTTGTCGACGTCTCCGGCCGACCCTATCTGGTGCACAGCGGAGAGCCCGCAGGGCAGGAATACCATTTGATTGGCGGGCACTTCACCGGGTCCCTGACCCGGCACGTCTTCGAATCGATCGCGTTTCATGCCAGGATTTGCCTGCACATGAGAGTCCTTGCCGGCCGGGATCCCCACCACATTGTCGAAGCGCAGTTCAAGGCTTTTGCGCGGGCTCTGCGGAGCGCGATTGAACCGGATCCGCGCGTCAGCGGCATTCCATCCACGAAGGGCAGCCTGTGACGGCGGACCAGGATGTTACCCGGCGCGGCGGCGGCGCAAAACCAACGGTGACGGTGCTGGATTACGGTTCGGGCAACGTCCGCTCGGCCGTCCGTGCGCTGGAACGGGCCGGCGCAGTGGTGGCCCTCAGCGCAAAGCCCGAAGACGTCCTTACCGCTGACGGGCTCGTCGTGCCCGGAGTCGGAGCCTTCGCTACCGTGATGAAGGAGCTCAAGAGCGTGGACGGGCTGCGGATGATCGGCCGTCGAGTGGCTGGCGGCCGCCCGGTTCTGGCGATCTGCGTGGGGCTGCAGATTCTTTTTGACGGCGGCGTCGAACACGGAAACAGCGAGCCTGGAATGGGTGAGTGGCCCGGGACGGTAGAACTGCTGCCCGCCTCCGTGGTACCCCATATGGGGTGGAATACCGTGCACGTGCCGGCGGGGTCCAAGCTGTTCGAGGGCGTTGAGGCGGAGCGTTTCTACTTCGTGCATTCGTACGGCGTTCAGGATTGGGACTTCGATGTGGTGCAGCCGCGGATGCGGGCGCCCTTGGTTACCTGGTCTGAGCATGGGGCCCGCTTCATCGCCGCCGTCGAAAACGGACCACTGTGTGCCACCCAGTTCCATCCGGAAAAATCCGGTGATGCCGGTGCCCGCCTGCTGCGTAACTGGGTTGACTCGCTGCGCAAGGCGGTGGCCTGAATGTGGTCCGTCATTCTGATGGGATTGGCCGGGCTCCTGGTCGGGGGTGCCATCGCCTTCCATCAACAGAAAAAGCCGCGCTGGACGATGCTCTCCTTTGCCGTCCTGGCCGTTATGGCGCTACTGGCCGCATTTCTGCTGACCCTGCCTGGTAAATGACCCTGAATCAGCTTGCCCCGGACCGACAACCCCAGACCAATGAGGACCCGATGAACAGCACTGACACCGCCATCCTTGAATTGCTTCCCGCCGTCGACGTCGCCGATGGCCAGGCCGTGCGTCTGGTCCAGGGCGAGGCCGGCAGCGAAACCGGATACGGCGCGCCGCTGGACGCCGCATTAGCGTGGCAAAATGATGGCGCGGAATGGGTCCATTTGGTGGATCTGGACGCTGCGTTCGGCCGTGGTTCCAATCTGGAACTTTTGCGTGAGGTAGTACGGGCGCTGAACGTGAAGGTGGAGCTCTCCGGCGGAATTCGGGACGATGCCTCGCTGGAAGGCGCGCTCGAGCTCGGTGCCGAACGGGTTAATTTGGGGACCGCTGCACTGGAAAATCCGGCGTGGACCGCTCGGGCCATTGACCGCTTTGGCGACAAAATCGCCGTCGGCCTGGATGTGCGCGGCACCACCTTGGCCGCTCGCGGCTGGACCAAAGACGGCGGGGATCTCTGGGAGGTGCTGGCCAGGCTGGAGGACGCCGGCTGCCCACGCTATGTGGTGACGGATGTAACGAAGGACGGTACGTTGCGCGGCCCGAACGTCGAGTTGCTCCGTGAGGTCCTGCAGCGCACCGGCAAACCGGTGGTCGCCTCGGGCGGTATCTCCAGCCTCGCGGATCTGAGCGAACTGCGTACCCTTGTTCCGCTGGGGTTGGAAGGCGCGATCGTCGGCAAGGCGCTCTATGCCGGCGCCTTCACCCTCCCACAGGCACTTGATGTCGCGGGACGGCGCCCAGCAGCGTGACGGAAGGACCAGCACACCGCCCGCTGCCCGGCCACATTACAGCTGCGCTGGCGGCTGCGGGCGGTTCCGCTGACTCTGCCGGCCAGCCCTGGCACGGGCGTTCGCTGGATCCGGCGCAGACGTACCACAATTTTGACGACGACGACGGCGGCACCGACGCCGGCTACGCGGCCGCGCTGGCGGAACTCAGCGCAGGGACGGGCGATGAGGCCGCAGTAGTCCAGAGCCTCGCCGCTGCCCGCGTGTTCGTGCCGATCGTGGCAGAAGTGGCGCAAGTACACGTCGGTGAAAACTCGCTGAGCTCGGATAAGGAATCCGACATGGCCTTGGTGACCCTGACGGCACCGGACGGGCGGCGGGCCCTGCCGGTGTTCACGTCCACGGAAAACCTGGCCCGCTGGCATCCGCAGGCCAGGCCGGTGGCGGTGTATGCCGCCCGGGCAGCCCTTTCGGCCGTGGCCGAAGAAGCGCAGTTGCTGGTGGTGGATCCCGGCGCCGGGCAAACCTTCGTCGTCCGCCGGCCCGGGCTGTGGGCGCTGGCCAAGCAGGAGCGCTGGCAGCCCAGTTACGCCGACCCGCAGATAGCGCAGGTGCTGGCCGCGTCGATGGCTGCCGTGGCCCATCCGTCGCTGCTGGGAATCACTGCGGAACCCGGGTCCGGAATCGCTTCTGCCGACAGCGCGGGACATGTCTGCACCGGCGGTGGCGCCGGGCCGGAACTGCGGGTTGAACTGACACTGGCCGGCGGTCTTGATCGTGCAGAACTGGACGCCCTGATGGAAGAATTGCAGCGGCTATGGACCGGCGACGAATATTTCGCTGTTGCGGTGGATTCTCTGGAGGTCCGCCTACAGGCAGTGCGCTGAAAGCACCGAATGCATCGATCAACCCCGCGCTTAGAATGATGCCATGGCTGAGAGAACACCTGCACGGATTGATACCGATGCGTTGGCTGTCCGGTTTGAAGCGACAGCGTGGACGATCGGTGACCGGCTCATATTGAGGTTGCCTGACGATGCAAGCGCCAAGCTGCCATCCCGCGGCCAAGTCGCGGTCAAGGGAGTAATGAACGGTCACGCCTTTCAAACAGTTATCGAACCGGATGGCATGCGGGGTCATTGGCTCGATGTCGATGAGAAGGTCTCACGGGCCCTGGCGGTTGGTGAGGGCGATACCGTAGTGCTTGAGATTGCACCGGCCAAAGACTGGCCGGAGCCCGACATTCCTGAAGATTTTCAGGCTGCTCTGGCCAACGCGCCCGATATCTCCGGGTTGTGGAGGGAAATCACTGCGATGGCCCGCTGGGAATGGGTGCGCTGGATAAGTGCCACCAAGAACCCTCAAACCCGCAACCGGCGCGTCGAGGTTGGTATCTCGAAGCTTCGATCCGGTAAGCGACGGCCTTGTTGCTTCGATCTCGCGTCATGCACCGACCCGGACCTGTCAAAGAACGGCAAACTCGTAGAACCAGTGTAAGGAATGCGAGTTCCACTACGCTGTCGTGGGCGGTGGGGTGCGGTCAGGTCCGGTTTTCCAGGTAGCCGCGGTCCGCCGGCGGCGTCTGGGATCGCGACAGGGGCTTCCTGCGCCTAATCAAGATAGGATGCGGGAAGCTTAGCAGCCCGGCATCTTTGCTGCGGCACGCACACTTGACGACGGTGCGCGCGATTTGCGGCTGATGAATTTTTGCCGGATGAGATTTATGACGGATGAGAAGGAACACGCAGGGTGAATTTCGCCGGTTACCGGGAGCTGCTCTCGATTGCACCCGTACGCAGGTTGCTGTTGGTGGCGATGCTGGCCCGCATTCCGCATGCCGCGGCGGGTGTCCTGGTGACACTGCACGTCGTGGACACGATGGGTCTCGGTTACGGGGCCGCAGGCGGCGTGGCGGCCGC
>JBBSSN010000149.1:0-5630 GCA_038242035.1 Actinomycetales bacterium | reverse complement strand
CGCTTTGGATCCGCCGGGGTGCTGCCGATCTCGTGGGCCTACGTGAAGCTGATGGGCGGGGACGGTCTGACAGAAGCGACCAAGTCGGCGCTGCTGGCGGCCAACTACGTGGCATCCCGGCTGAACGAGCACTTTCCGATTCTCTATACCGGCACCGGCGGCCTGGTGGCGCACGAATGCATCCTGGATTTGCGTGAGCTGACCGCCCGGACCGGAGTGAGCGCCGAAGATGTAGCCAAACGCCTGATTGACTACGGTTTCCATGCGCCCACCCTCGCTTTCCCCGTGGCCGGGACCCTGATGGTCGAGCCTACCGAATCGGAGGATCTGGGCGAGATGGACAGGTTCATCGATGCGATGATCGCTGTCAAGGGCGAGATCGATCAGGTGGCCGCCGGTGATTTCACCGCAGAGGAAAGTCCCTTGCGTAAGGCTCCGCATACGGCGGCCGCCGTCGTCACCAGCAGCTGGGACCGTCACTACAGCCGCGAGCAGGCGGCCTTCCCGCTGGTTTCGCTCCGGACGGATAAATACTTCCCTCCGGTCGGCCGGATCGACGGCGCCAATGGAGACCGCAACCTGATCTGCTCCTGCCCGCCGATCGAAGCGTTCGAGGACGAGCCCGTCGCTTCGGTGGAAAAGCCCTCCACAGCGGCGCCAGCTGCCGCAGCCACTTCCACAGAGAACCGGTGATGATCATGACCGAAACAGCTGTTTCCCGGCACACTGCCCTCTACGCAGAGCACACCAAACTGGGTGCCTCCTTTACCGACTTCGGCGGCTGGCAGATGCCGCTCAAATACAGCAGCGAACTCGCCGAGCACCACGCCGTGCGGAAAGCGGCCGGGCTCTTTGATCTCTCCCATATGGGCGAAATCCAGGTCACCGGTCCGGATGCCGGAGCGTTTTTGGATTTTGCCCTGGTGGGGAAGCTCTCCGCCGTTGCGGACGGCAAGGCCAAATACTCGCTGATCTGCAACACCGAGGGCGGCATCATTGACGACCTGATCAGCTACCGCCGTTCCGCGGACAACTACCTGGTGGTGCCGAACGCGGGGAACGCCGAGGTGGTGGCCCGGGAACTGGCACAGCGCGCGGGCGGATTCGACGTCGTCGTGCAGGACCAGTCCGCAGCGACCTCCCTGATTGCATTGCAGGGGCCGGACGCCGAGGCAATTCTGCTGACCCTGGTCCCGGCCGAACAAACCGATACCGTGCGCGCTCTGAAGTACTATGCCAGCACGGATGTCCAGGTGCACGCGGGCGACGGCCTGGTCGACGGCGGCGCCATGGACGTGCTGCTGGCCCGCACCGGCTACACCGGCGAGGACGGCTTCGAACTGTACATTCCCAATGCGCAGGCCCCGGCGTTGTGGACGGCACTGCTGGCAGCCGGCGGTGAGAAGCTGGTTCCGGCCGGCCTCGCCTGCCGTGATTCGCTGCGCTTGGAGGCCGGAATGCCGCTCTACGGAAACGAACTCAGCGAGGACGGTGACCCGTATTCGGCCGGCCTAGGGCCCATCGTCGCGCTCTCCAAGGAATCGGACTTCGTCGGGCGCCCGGCGCTGGAGGCAAAGAAAACCAGCGGCGCCGGCAAAACGACCGGTCGCAGGCTGGTCGGGCTGCAGGGAATGGGCCGTCGCGCGGGACGCTCACATTACCCCGTCACACTGGACGGCAACGTCATCGGAGAAGTCACTTCCGGGGCCCTTAGCCCCACGCTCGGTTACCCGGTGGCACTGGCCTACGTCGACGTCGAGCACGGCGAGCCCGGCACGGAGCTGAGCGTGGATCTGCGCGGCAAAGCCGAGCCGTTCAGGGTCGTGGACCTGCCGTTCTACAAGCGGGAAAAGTAAACAAAGCCGACGAGGGTCCCGCTGTACCTGAGCACCTTTAGCACTTTTAGCACTTTTAGCGAAAGAAGACATCATGAGCAAGGTAGTACCCGGGCTGCAGTACTCCGCAGAACACGAATGGATCGCGCGGGACGGGTCCGGGCCAGCCACCGTCGGCGTGACCGCAGTTGCCGCTGACGCACTCGGGGACATCGTCTACGTTGACCTGCCCGAGGTAGGGGCCGCCATCACGGCGGGCGAGCCGTGCGGTGAAATTGAGTCCACGAAGTCGGTCTCGGAACTGTTCGCGCCCGTCAGCGGGGAGATAACGGAAGTCAATAGTGCCGTCGTCGACGATCCGGCCCTGGTCAATGGTGACCCGTACGGCCTCGGATGGCTTTTCAAGGTGGGTGTCAGCGCCAACGGCCCGCTGCTGAGCGCCGAGGATTACGCAGCAGCCAATGGCGGCGCGCTGTGAGCGCTCCGGCCGGAGCGCAGCCCGTAACAGCGTCCCTGCTGGACGGTGCTTCATTGCTGAACGGTGTTTCGCTCCTGGAAGGGGCTTCGTTGCTGGACGGGGACATCAGCGTGGTGGACCCGGAGGTGGCGGCGAAGATCGACGACGAACTGCGGCGTCAGCGCGACGGCCTGGAAATGATCGCCTCCGAAAACCACACCGCCGTGGCGGTCATGCAGGCGCAAGGGTCCGTGCTGACGAACAAATACGCCGAGGGTTATCCGGGGAAGCGGTATTACGGCGGTTGTGAGCACGTCGATGTCATTGAGCAGCTGGCCATTGACCGGCTTAAGTCCCTGTTCGGGGCGGACTACGCCAATGTTCAGCCGCACTCCGGTGCACAGGCCAATGCCGCGGTAATGCATGCCCTGATCAAGCCCGGAGACACCATAATGGGGCTGAATCTGGCGCACGGCGGGCACCTGACGCATGGCATGCGGATCAACTTTTCCGGCCGGCTGTACAACGTGGTTCCATACCAGGTACGCGAAGACGACCATCGCGTGGACATGGCGGAAGTTGAAAGACTCGCTGTGGAACACCGGCCGGCACTAATTGTGGCCGGCTGGTCCGCCTATGCCCGGCAGCTCGACTTTGCCGAATTCCGCCGCATTGCGGACCTGGTCGGGGCGTACCTGATGGTGGACATGGCCCACTTTGCCGGGCTCGTTGCCACCGGGCTGCACCCAAGCCCTGTTCCACATGCCCACGTCACGACGTCGACGACGCACAAGACCCTGGCCGGTCCGCGTGGTGGCTTCATCCTGACCAATGACGCCGACATCGCCAGGAAAATCAATTCCGCAGTGTTTCCCGGCCAGCAGGGCGGACCACTGGAGCATGTCATTGCAGGGAAGGCCGTTGCCTTCAAAATTGCGGCGTCCGGGGAATTCAAAGAGCGCCAGGAACGCGTGCTGGCGGGCGCGAAAATCCTTGCCGGGCGGTTGGGCCGGGAGGACGTGACTGCGGCCGGGATCTCCGTGATTTCCGGTGGAACGGACGTACACTTGGTGCTGGTTGACCTGCGCAACTGCGAGCTGGACGGACGGCAGGCCGAAGACCGGCTGGCGGCGATTGATATCACCGTGAACCGAAACGCCGTACCGTTTGATCCGCGGCCACCGATGGTGACCTCAGGGCTACGCATCGGAACACCGGCGCTGGCCACACGCGGCTTCGAGGAACAGGCCTTCATCGAAGTCTCGGACATCATTGCCGAGGCATTGCTTGCGGGCCCGGACGACGATCTGAGCGCATTGGCTGCCCGCGTTCACGCACTGGCTGCGGCGCACCCCCTGTACCCAACCGTTGCGGACCTGGCTTAGGCTACCCGGCCAGACCACCACGTACGTTTACCCCGTTTTTGGATAAGGACCAGTCATGGCAGTAGGAGTCTTCGATCTATTCTCGGTCGGCATCGGACCTTCCAGCTCACACACAGTAGGTCCGATGCGGGCGGCGGCCGTTTTCGCCGCCGAACTCGCTTCGCAAGGCATCGTGGATGCTGTAGCGGGTTTGCGAGTGGACCTCTACGGTTCGCTGGCGGCAACCGGCAGGGGACACGGAACCATGACAGCGGTTTTGCTGGGGTTGGAGGGCCGGGAGCCTGAACTCATCCTCCCGCAGGAAGTTCAGGACCGGCTGGCCTACTTTGAGAGCCACGGCGAGTTGGACCTCTGCGGAGCGAAGACGCTTAGCTACCGCGTGGAGGATATGATCCTGCACCCGCTGACCGTGCTCGCCAGGCACACCAACGGCATGAAGTTCCAGGTCACCAATCAGTCCGGCGGCGTGCTCCACGAAGCCACCTTCTTCTCCGTCGGCGGCGGCTTCATTGTCCGCGAGGGCGAGGAAGACGCGGCGAAGCAGGAGCTGACCGATTCCAAGCAGCAGCTGCCCTATCCGTTCCGCACGGCCGCCGGACTCTTGGAGCACTGCGCCGCGTCGGGTTTGAGTATCGGCGGCGTCATGCTCGCCAACGAAATGGTCAGCCGTTCCGAAACCGAGGTCCGCGACGGTCTGCTGCACATCCGCGACGTCATGGAAGAATCCAAGAATTCCAGTCTGCAGCGCACGGGCTTGCTGCCTGGCGGACTCAAGGTTCGCCGTCGGGCACCCGACTGGCACGCCAGACTCCGGCTTGAGGACACGGACAGGGACCCTCAGTACTGGCAGGAGTGGGTAAACCTGGTGGCCCTGGCCGTGAACGAGGAAAACGCCTCCGGCGGCAGAGTAGTTACCGCACCCACCAACGGCGCGGCAGGCATCATCCCCGCCGTCATGTTCTACGCAACCCATTACACCAACGGCTTGCGTGATGGCACGCAGGAAGCGATGGACGACGTCGTCGTGAAGTTCCTGCTCACCGCCGGCGCCATTGGGGTGCTGTACAAGGAACAGGCCTCAATTTCGGGGGCAGAAGTAGGATGCCAGGGCGAGGTCGGGTCGGCGTCTTCAATGGCCGCCGGCGCGCTTGCCGAGGTCATGGGCGGGACACCGGAGCAGGTCGAAAACGCTGCGGAAATCGCGATGGAGCACAACCTTGGTTTGACCTGTGATCCCATTGGCGGGCTGGTCCAGGTTCCCTGCATCGAGCGCAACGCGATAGCCGCCGCGAAAGCGATCAACGCCGCGAAGATGGCCCTGTGGGGGGACGGACAGCATCGCGTCTCGCTGGATGAAGTCATCGTAACCATGCGCGAAACGGGCAAGGACATGAGCTCTAAGTACAAGGAAACGGCCATGGGAGGCCTGGCGGTCAACGTCGTCGAATGCTGAGCTGACCCGTCGCACCCAAGATCTGGTTCCCGCGGGCGCCCCGAACGGCGTGTGTGGTTATCGGGTGTCTTTGGGGTGGGTGGTGTAGGTCTGGCCGGAGGGTGCTTTCCAGGTGAGGATGCCGTTTCCGGTTTGGCGGACTTTCCAGCCCATTTTGTGTTTGAGTTTGTGGTGGCGTTTGCAGAGGCAGGCGAGGTTCTCGATTTGTGAGGGTCCTTTGGGCCAGGGGATGGTGTGGTCGGTCTCGGTGAAGCGGGCTTGTCGTGTGCAGCCGGGGAATCGGCAGGTCCCGTCCCTGATCTGTAACCATTTACGGGTTTTCTGCGGGATTTTGTAGAGGTTCCGGTCTTGTTTGGCGGGGATGTTGGTGACGGGGTCGGTGAGCATCCGGTACCAGGCGGGTTGGTCTTTGGCGAGGTCCAGGGCCGTTTCGATGGGCATCGGCCCGTACCCGGTGAGTTCGGCTGCCTCATCGGTGATGCCCAGCAGGGAGAACAGCG